>NZ_SORI01000001.1:300000-403379 GCF_004366815.1 Aminivibrio pyruvatiphilus
AACGGTTTGGTGTCTTCCTGAGGGTAGGCTTCACCGCCCGAAGGATCTCGTTTTTGACTCTGGGTTCCTCAAGAGCGAGATCCTTCGCTCCGCTCAGGATGACAGCAGGGGAGAATCCTCCCTCGCTGAAACCCGTTCCTTCTTGCCTTCTACATGATATTCGTGGTAGAGTGCTTCGGGGAAGATCCAGGCGGCGCGGTTTTTTCGTTTTTCTGGACTGGTTTTCGCGGCCGTTCCGGATAAAGGCATCTTCTTTTTCTTCGTGCACTTGTGTTTTTTCGGGGGCGGTGGGTATAATGTCGAGGAACGGAAGATTTTTTCTTCTTCTGATGTCCTGTGTTATTATTTTGCTGCTGTTTTTCTCTTTTTGGGCTGTGCGCTCGAACAAGGCTGCGGGATCCTTCGAGATTCACAACGTTCTCATGTGTGACGAAGTGGACGACCGGATGCAGCCTCTCGGTGCGGGATCGGTGTTCAGCTACGGTGCCAGGCAGTTGTGCCTCTGGTTCGATTATTCCCGGGCTTCCGGCGGAGACGGGGTTAGGGTCCGCTGGTATTTCCGGGGGCGGCCGATTCATTCCGAAGTGCTCAGGCTGACGCCTGGCGACGGGGCCAAGGCATATTGCCTTCTTCTCGAGGATGGCTCCCCTCTTCCCAAGGGTTCGTATTCTGTTCGCATTTCAATGTATGACAGGGTTTTTTCGGATGTGCCCTTTGTAATTTCCGAGTGAGCTTTGCCGCTATTCATTTTGCCGCGTTCCGGCGGCTTCGGGCATTCATTGCCGGGTTCCGGGACGGGGGTTTCAGGAAGGGGATGCTTTTTTTCGTGTTGTCAATTCTTTCCATTTCCCGCGCAGTATTCCAGAGTCCTCCGGGGCCGGGGAACCGGTAATTCCGATCATGTCCGACACCATACTCGAAAACGAATTGAACGGGCAGGAAGCGGAGCCGGTCGAACAGGACCTTCCGGCGGTCACCGCCGGACAGGATTCTGAAGGCGAAGCGACGCTCAAGCCCGCGCCCAAACCGCGGTACACCTTCGGGCAGCTTGCCGCCCTCCTCAATCCCGAGCTTCGCAAAATTGCGAAAGAGCTCGGCCTTACAGGTTTTTCCTCTCTCCGCAAGGACGACCTCATCATAGCCATCCTCAAAGCCCAGGCCGAGGAGCTGAATTACAGGTTCGGTGGCGGAACCCTCGAAATTCTCCAGGAAGGGTACGGTTTCCTGAGGCCGAAGGGGCTGCTTCCCAGCGATCATGACGTGTACGTGTCCGCTTCCCAGATCCGCCGGTTCGGTCTCCGGAACGGCGACGTCATCTGGGGCCTGGTCCGCCCTCCCAGGGATTCCGAGCACTACGAGGCCCTGCTGCGGGTGGAGATGGTCAATTTTTCCGATCCCGAGGCTGCGAGACGCAGACCCCACTTCAGCGCCATCACCCCCATATTTCCCGATGAACGGCTTGCCCTGGAGACAGATCCCAGGGAGATTTCCACCCGGCTCGTGGACCTTTTCGCTCCCATAGGAAAGGGCCAGAGGGCGCTGCTCGTGTCGCCCCCCAAGGCGGGAAAGACCACCCTGCTGAAGAAGATCGCCAACGCCGTCACGGTGAACTACCCGGACATCATCCTCATGGTGCTCCTCATCGACGAGCGGCCGGAAGAGGTGACGGACATGTCCCGTTCCGTGGACGGCGAGATCATCGCCTCCACCTTCGACCGTCCCGCCGACGAGCACCTCCGGGTGGCCAACCTCGCCCTCGAGAAGGCGAAGCGCCTCGTGGAAGTGGGGAAGGACGTGGTCCTTCTCCTTGACTCCATCACCCGTCTCGCCCGGGCGTCGAACCTGGTGGTTCCCCCGTCGGGGCGGACCCTCTCGGGCGGCATGGACCCGGCGGCCCTGTATTTCCCCAAGCGCTTTTTCGGCGCCGCCAGGAACATCGAGGAGGGAGGCAGCCTGACCATCATCGGCACTGCTCTTGTGGATACGGGCAGCCGCATGGACGAGGTCATCTACGAGGAATTCAAGGGTACGGGCAACATGGAGCTCCACCTGTCCCGGAAACTCTCCGAGCAGCGGATTTTCCCCGCCATCGACATCACGAAGTCCGGTACCCGGAGGGAGGAGCTTCTCCTCGGGGAGGACGAGCTGAGCCGTGTCTGGCTTCTGCGGAGGCGCATCGTGAACGTGGACGAATCAGGGGCGCTGAACCTGATCATCGATAAACTGAAACAGTCCGGCACCAACAGGGATTTCCTGCTGACCATCAAGAAATCGTAAGACGGAGGCGGGATTGACCCCAAAAATTGAAAGTGCAGAGGAGGTTGAGGAGATGAAGAAAAAAAGAACTTCTCCTTCATCCTATGGAGTCCGCGGCGATCGCCCAAAGGAGCATTTCCCCGCAAAGGGCGGTTCCGGCGGACTGAAAACAGGGCGTTTCGGTTTTATGCTTGTTATTTTATGCATGGTCGGTGCCGCAGTGCTTCTCGCCGTGGGGGCGGGAAACAGGACGGCAGGAGTGGCCTGGGGCGGTCTCTCCGATTCCGATGGCCCGGAGGAATTTGTCCTTCCCTCTTCGGGATTTATCGTGGTTGATATGTCCAGCGTGTACCTGACTGACGACGGCAGGGAACTGAGCCACCGCTCCCTGAAGCCCCGGGGCTCCTCCGGAAAGAATGCGGCCGCCCCGTCGGGCGCCCCTGTGTGGAGCTTCCCCGAAAGGGTTGTGGTCAGTGCGGGAGGCGACGGCGTTTCCGGCTCCCTGTCCGCCAATTCAGGCACCTCCCGCCTTTCAGGCTTCCGCCTGAAGATGCCGGAGCAGCTTCCTGTGGAGGGAGAGGCCTTCGGGCTGTCCGCCGAATCCCTTTCCAGCACGGGGATGTCCCGGCTTTCGGGATTCCGGATCCCCCTGCCCGAAACCCTTCCTGTGGAGGGAACTCTCTTCGGAACCGGTGGAGCGGATATGGCGAATTCGGCCGAGTTTCGCCTCGGAGCCTTTGCGGTGAACACTCCTGCGTCCGAAGCGGCCCCGACTGCGTCAGGGACCGCCCCCCCTGACCTTGGAAGCCTGATGCCCGGCAAAATGGAATCGGACTACGATTTCGTCGTGCTGAGCACTGCTTCTGACGGAAGGAGCCTTCCGGCCGAAGAGGACCCGGAACTGGCGGCAGAGGAGGAGGACGTGGTGCTCACGGAGGTGAAGCCTCTCTGGAAGGAGCATATCGTGAAGGCCGGCGAGACCATGTCCGACATCGCCGTTTCCTATAATGTTCCCATGAGCGACATCGTGAAAGCCAACGAGCTGAAGGATCCCAACAGGCTCTCAGAGAAGCAGCTTCTTCTCATTCCCGACAGCAGCGACGCCGTGGATGCCACCCTGGAAGAAGTGATGACCCGGAAGGCCCGGGTTCTTGCCGCCCAGGAGAAAGTCGTTCCCGTGAAGGTGACCGCCTACGTGGTGGCCCAGGGCGACAGCCTGTGGTCCATCGCCAACTCCCAGAATCTCGAAATCGACACCCTTTTCGGATGCAACGACCTTAAGAATCCCGACCTTCTGAAACCCGGGGTGACCCTGCGGATTCCCAACCAGGACGGCATTTTCTATACCGTGAAGAAGGGCGACACCCTGGAGAAGATCGCGAAGACCTACGGCATTCCCGTGGACAGGATCCGGAAGGGGAATGCCGCCGATTCCCTGAACCCTCTTCAGGAAGGCCGCGAAGTGTTCCTGCCCGGTGCCAGGCCGGAAGCCGCCGATTCTTCCCCGGCCCCGAAGGGCGGAAGCGGAAAAAGTTCTCCCAGGAGCGGCGGGAGCACTGTTTCTTCTCCTGCCTCCAGGAGCTACCGGTGGCCGGTGGTGGGGAAGATAAGCAGCCCCTTCGGATGGAGGCGGCACCCGGTGACCCGCAGAAGGGACTTCCATACGGGCATCGACATCAGGGCCCCCAGGGGCAGGGTAATCAAGGCGGCGAAAGCGGGCCGGGTGGAGTATGCCGGCTGGATGGGCGGTTACGGCAGGGTTGTGGTTATCCGGCACAACGACGGCTATTCTACCCTTTATGCCCACTGCAACTCACTGTCGGTGCGGAACGGACAGTCGGTGTCCCAGGGACAGACCATCGCGTCGGTGGGAACGTCGGGCAGGACCACCGGACCTCATCTTCACTTCGAGATACGGCAGGGAAAGAGCCCCATGAACCCTCTGAAGCTGTTAAGATAGGCAATAGTGACCATGACATACCGTGACAATTTCGCTATTCTGGACCGGGGAATTCCCTGGTCCATGTTTTTTTGAAGCTGTCTGACGAAAATTTCTTGATCGTGGAGGATGGAGGAAATGGCGAAGTACGTTTTTGTTACCGGCGGGGTTGTTTCTTCGTTGGGCAAGGGAATTACCGCGGCGTCCCTCGGGGTGCTTCTGAAAAAACGGGGATTCAGGGTATCCATAATCAAGCTCGATCCCTATCTGAACGTGGATGCCGGGACCATGAACCCCTTCCAGCACGGGGAAGTTTTCGTGACCGACGACGGCGCCGAGACCGACCTGGACCTGGGCCACTACGAGCGCTTCATAGACGAGTCCCTCAGCGCGGACAACAACGTGACCACGGGGAAAATCTATTCTTCCGTCATCTCCAAGGAGCGGAGGGGCGACTACCTCGGCGGAACGGTGCAGGTCATCCCCCACATCACCAACGAGATCCAGGAGCGGATCCTCCGGGCCGGCGAGGGGCGGGACGTGGTGATCGCCGAGATCGGCGGCACCGTGGGCGATATCGAGGGGCAGCCCTTCCTTGAGGCCATACGGCAGATGGCGACCCGGGTGGGGCGGGAGAACGTGATCTACTGCCACGTGACCCTGGTGCCCTGGCTGGAGGCCGCCAGGGAGCTGAAGACGAAGCCCACCCAGCACAGCGTGCAGGAGCTTCGCCGTATCGGCATCCTGCCCCAGATCCTTGTATGCCGGTCTCATTACGCCATCGAGGACGAGATGCGGGACAAGATGGCCCTGTTCTGCAACGTTCCCCCGGAGGCGGTGATCCAGGCCCTGGACGAGCCCACCATTTACAAGGTTCCCCTGAGCCTCTACGAGCAGAAATTCGACACCCTGGTCCTGAAGTATCTCTCCCTGGAGTCTCCCCGGGAGCCCGACCTTGCCGACTGGCAGAGGGTGGTGGACGGATTCTGCGCTCCCTCGGGCGAGGTGGAGGTCGTCATGGTGGGGAAGTACATCAATCACAAGGACGCCTACCTCAGCGTCACCGAAGCGCTTTACCACGCAGGCATCCACCACGATGTCAGGGTAAGGATCCGGTCGGTGGAGGCGGAGGATATCGAGGAGCAGGGAGCCGACGCCATTTTGTCCGGCGCCTGCGGCATTATCGTGCCGGGAGGATTCGGTTCCCGGGGTATCGAGGGCAAGATTGCCGCAGCCAGGTATGCCCGGGAGAAGAAAATTCCCTACCTCGGCCTGTGCCTGGGCATGCAGGTGGCGGTGGTGGAATTCGCCCGCCACGTGTGCGGCATTCCGGGCGCGAACAGTTCGGAAATCGACCCCGGGTGCACCAGCCCTGTGATACACTTAATGGAAGAGCAGACCCACGTGGAGGACAAGGGCGGCACCATGCGCCTCGGCGTCTACCCCTGCGATCTCGTTGCCGGTACAAAGGCCGCGGATGCCTACGGGGCGGACCAGGTGCTCGAGAGACACCGCCACAGGTACGAGT
Source organism: Aminivibrio pyruvatiphilus (assembly GCF_004366815.1). Taxonomy (NCBI): domain Bacteria; kingdom Thermotogati; phylum Synergistota; class Synergistia; order Synergistales; family Aminobacteriaceae; genus Aminivibrio; species Aminivibrio pyruvatiphilus. Next base: position 305,724 of record NZ_SORI01000001.1, read on the forward strand.
TCAACAACGACTACAGGAGCCGCCTCGAGGAGAAGGGAATGAGAATCGCGGGCGTCTATGCGAAGAAAAACCTTGTGGAAATCGTGGAGCTTCCGGACCATCCGTGGTTCGTGGGCGTCCAGTTCCATCCGGAGTTCCGGTCCCGCCCTGTGAAGCCCCACCCGCTGTTCATGGGCTTCATCGGCGCGGCGGTGCAGCTTGTAGATTCCAAACCAGGGAGGGAATAGGCATGAAAAAATCGGTTCTCGGTCTTGTGCTCGCACTTTTTGCGGTGTGTGCCGCCGGTATCGGGGCATATGCGGAAGAGCAGCAGTCCACGGTATTCCTCATGGGCAGGGTTGAGCGCCTTCTGTACGGAAGCGAACGGACCGGAGGCCTTATCGAGCGGCTGAACGGCGTGGAAAAGGAAATGTTCGGCCGGGAGCTTCCCGGAAGCATCGCCGAGCGGCAGAATGCCCTTCTGAACTTTATCGAAAAGGGAGCCCCCGAACAGCCCTCCGTGTTGTTCAAACTCGCGGTGGCCGAGTGGGCCGTGGGGCAGAAGATCAACTCCCTTTCGCCCGCGGTCAGGAGGGTGGAAGCCCTGGAAGTGGATCTGGAAGGAACGCCCCAGGTGGACCGGCCGGTGTCCATGCGCCTTGAGAGGATTCTCAGCCTTCTGCTCTCCGACACCGTCACCATGCAGGACGCCGAGGTTCCCGCCGGAACTGTGGTCCGGGGAGCCCTCAGCAAAACCCTCTCCCCCAGGACAGCCAAAAAAGGCGACCTGGTGGACATCACCCTCGAGAGCGATCTCGCCGTGGGGACAAACCTCGTGGCCCCGCGAGGGAGCCGGATGCAGGCCACGGTCACCGAGGTGACCAAGCCCCGGAGTTTCGGCAGGCCTGCGGAGGTCAAGATCTCAGTCGAGAAGCTCTTCCCCCTCGGGCCTGAAGAGATATTCCTGACGGTGGGAGAAAACACCAAGAAGGCCACGGAAGCCGAGTCCGCACAGATGGCCGCCGCCGGAACCAGCGTGGTGGGTGCCATTCTCCTGGGGCCCATCGGTCTTGCGGGGGGATTCCTCGTCCGGGGCGACCTCAAGGAAATTCCCGAGGGAGCGGTGGTCTTCGCCGAGACCGCAGATATCGTCAGGGTGTCGGCTTACCCCGTGCCCCTGGGACTTCAGGGAATGCTGAAGAAGGAAGAACCGAAACCTGAGGAGAAGAAAGCACCGGATTCAAAGTAAGGAGGTACGCACATGAATACACTGAAAAAGAAAGCCCTTGCCCTTGTGTTGGCTTCAGCTCTCGCCCTGGGCGGGACAGCCTGGGCGTTCAACCTGGGGGACCTCATCGGCGTCGTGGGCGGCGGGTTCGTCGTCTCCGCCATTGCAGGGCCCATCAATGACTTCATCAACACCATCACCCTGAACAGGGGGGCGAAGGTGGAGGGACACACCAAGGTCGTTCCCATCGTTTCCATCGGATCGGGCACCCATATCGGCGCGGCCCAGGTTGCCGGGCCCCGGGGCGACTCCATCAACGGAACGAAGGCCGTGGCCCAGATCGAGGCCACGTTCCAGAACCGCCTGAGGGTGAAAATCCTCGTGCCCATCGACTCGGAGAACCCCATCCAGAGGTTCCGGCGGGTCCAGGGCGTGGGCGTTTCGGCCATTATCGACCTGCGGCTTTAGGAGGCAGATTTTTCTGTGGTATTTTCCGGTATAGCAAAAATCAGGAAAAGGATCCTTCCCCTTCTGGCGGTTCTGCTGCTCTCCGCCGTTCCTGCGGCCGGGAGCGAGGCCATCAGGGAGGCGACGGAAATCCTCGAGCGCTGGACCTCTTTTCACTGGGGACGGGACTGCCTCGTCTGGATAGTCCATTACCCGGAGGAACTTGTTGACCCGTGGGTGGAGTCCGAAGCAGCCCGGGGCGGGATGTCCGAAGGGGAAAAGGAAGAATACAGGAGGGCTTTTGTCTCCGAACTCCGGATTTCCGAGACGGAACCCTTCCTTGTCACCATTTACGCCTTCGGCCCCCGCCCCCTGGACTTCGGAGGATTTGCGTCGGCCATCAGCCTGGTGAACAAAAACGGGGATAAGGCGGCTCCCCTGAGCTACGAACGGAAATTCGACCAGCCCGTGAGCGGGATCGTCCAGGGGCTGGTCTTCTTTCCGAAACAGACGGACAAGGAATTTTCCGTCGCCATGAGGCGCCTCGGCGTGGTGGAGGAACAACTCTTCAGCTTCCGCCGCGATGCGGGGGGAAACACCCCAGTGGCTTCCGTTCCCGAGGTGAGGGAGAAGGAAGTGGTGGTTGTGGAACTTCCCCCGGCCCCCCGGAAGGAGCCGCCGAAACCGAAACCCGTGAAGGAGCCTGAACCGCAGCAGGTGCTGCCCCCTCCGCCGGTACCTGCCCGGCCCATAGAGCTGGCGGAGCTGCAGCCCCAGCCTGCTCCGGAGCCCGTCAGACCCGATCCGCCAGAGGAACCGAAAAAGAACGTGATCTTCATCAGCCGGGACAAGACGCTGGAGCTTTTCATCGGCCACTGGATAGAAGGAAATACCGAGGCCATGTACGGTCTTCTCTCTTCGGCCACGAAGACGCTGCTGAACGAGGAGGAATTCCGAAGACAGGTGGCCTCCACGGGGCTCCGGGTATCCCTCCGGGACGGCTACAAGGTCCAGTGGCTCGACGGCGACCGGGCCAAGGTAGTCACCGCCCAGAAGATGCTGGTCTTCCGGACTCTGCGGAGCAAAAGCCTGTCCATGGTCAAAGAAGACAAAATCTGGAAAGTGACGTGGTAGAATCGTGTCGGATGCGCCGGTGAGAGAAACCAGCCCATGGAGAAAAAGGATACTCATCCTTCTGCTGATTCTGGGCATTGGGGGATACTTTGCGTTCGAGGTCATACAAGATGCTGCCCGTGACCTGAGCGAGGGGCGGATCCCCGCGGGAATACCCGATTCCATTCTCGAGAACATCACCATGGACCGGGAAATGAACGGTGACCTCTGGAAGGCGAATGTCGGAAAGGTCGAACGGGGAAAGGACTGGGCAAACCTGTTTTCCATCGATGTGGAAGTGCTGAGGGGAAACGGCCAGATCTGGACCCTGAAAGCGCCCAAGGGGCGGTACTTCGAGAAGAATATGCGGGCCGACATAACCGAGCCGAAGGGAACCATGACGGACGGCGGGATTCTTTTTCACTACAGGGCGCCCCTGGCCTCGTGGGACCAGAAGTCCAACAGCGTGGTTTTTTCCAGGGGGTTTGAAGCCTCGGGAGACCTCGGGCTGTTCGAAGCAGGACACATGACGCTTGTTCCCGGCGGAATTATGGAAGCCGACAAGGGAGCCACTCTGAAATGGTTCGACCAGGAGGGAAAACAATGAAACGAGGCTTTATCTTCATTTTTCTGTTCGCGGCCCTTTTCTTTGCCTGTGCCTTCCCGTCCGTGAGCCGGGCCGAGCCGAAGGGCGACATTACACTCGACGGAGACCGCGTAATCTTCGACCAGGCCAGCGGAATGGCCGAAGCCGAGGGGACGGTTCGTCTCAGACAGGACAACGTAAGGATTTTCTCCCACCGCATGGAGTATGACACGGTGAACCAGTTCGCCGTGGCAACCTCAAGGCCGGGAGAAGTGGTGACGGTGCTGTACGGCGGCAACCGCTTTACGGGAAAGACCCTTGAATACGACATGGATGCCGGGGAAGGCGTCCTCACCGATGCAACAGGAGATCTCCCTGCCGGGACAAGGGGTGGGACGGTCTATATCAGGGGGAAGAACCTCGAAGTGGTTCCCCTGAACTCAGCCCTCGAGAAGAAGTGGATTACGAAGCGTCACACCCGCCGGGTCAAGGACGAGGACCAGCAGGTCGCCAGATGGACCGACGCGTCCATGACCACCTGCCCCCTGCCGAAGACCCACTACCGCCTCATGACCAAACGCCTGGTGGTTATCCCCGGCGTCCGGGTCATCGCGAAGAACCCAAGGGTCTATATCGCCGAGAAGTTCCTCTTCTCCTACCCGTTCGACTACGTGGTGCCGCTCCACGGAGAGAAGGACTACCTGCTGGGCATATTCATTCCGAGCGTGGTGTACGATTCCGACAAGGGAGTCGGCTATGCCCTCACGGGGCCCTATGCCTGGGATACGGGGGAGGTGAACATGGCCTTCCGCTACTGGAGCAACATCGACTTCGAGGCCCGTGCGGGCCTGAGGCAGCGTTTCGGCAGGAATTTTTCCGTGTTCGCCAACATGGACTACTCCTGGGAGGAACTGGAAGAGGACGAGAGCGGTAAGAGCATCGGCGAGAAGAAGCACAGGCCGTCCTGGGGTTTTGATTACTCCCGGCAGGGATGGAATGCCAAAGTACTCTGGTCCCAGAGGGAGAACCTGGACATCGAGAAGCGGAACCAGGAGATCGACGGCGTCCAGCAGACGAGGAACTACCGGAATATGCTCCACCGGGAGCCTGAAATCACCATTTCGAGCCCGTGGTTTTCAGTGGGAGGAATGAAGGATTTCTCCTGGAGGGTCACGGGGCTGTGGGGAGAGTACGAAACGTCCAGGACGCGGCCGGGTGAGGCCCGAATAGGCACCAGGTCCGTCTGGGACGTGCAGGCCCAGTATATCGTCAAAACCGGGGACATCCGTCCTTTCTGGAGGGGGCAGTACCGGAAGTTTTCCTATTCCGGTTTCGACAACCCCACCGGCAGGCTCCAGGATCACCAGGAGACAACGAGCATGTGGCTGGGGTTCCGGACGCGGCTCGGCATGTTCGACTTCGCCAACGCATGGCACATCCAGAATGTCACGGGCCGCTCCCCCCTGGGGTGGGACCGGGCCGGCGACAGCGAAGTCTTCTACACGGAGCTGGGTTTTCCCGTGGGGCGCGACCTGTATCTTTCGGCCATGTCCACCTACAACATCAAAACCCACAACGTGAGCGAAGTGGCCTACCGGCTCATCCTGGACCACGACTGCAGCCGGTGGGAATTCATCTTCCGGGATGACCATCTCGCGAGCAACGATGACTGGATGACCCTCCGGTTCATGGTGAAAGCCTTCCCGGAGACGCCCCTGGCCTTCGGCGACAAAAAGCTCTCGAACCCCTTCCCCAACCAGGGCGAATTCAAGGGAAAAAAGCCTGAGGGGGTGCCTTCCCGCAGGCCGATCATGGAGGACGACTGGGGCGACGACGGCCTGACCTACAAATCCGACCCCACACAGCTGAAAGAGACAGGGGAGAACCCTGTCCCTTCAACCGGCGCCGATTCGGAAGAGGCTTCAGGCGAGGACGGAAATCTCCTTAATCCGTAAGTGCCTCACGCCCCGGGGAACCTTGACGTGCACCTCGTCGCCCACCTTCTTGTTGAGAAGGGCCTGTCCCACGGGGCTGGACGATGATATCTTGCTCGCCTTCGGGTCCGACTCTTCGGAGCCCACGATAGTGTAGGAGAATTCGGCGGAGTTGTTGATGTCCTGGATGGTGACCGTGGTTCCGAGGGTTACGCTGCTGTTGTCGATGGTGGAGGAGTCGAGGATCTTCGCCTTGCTGAGCTGGAATTCGAGGTATGATATGCGCGTCTCGAGTTTTGCCTGCTCTTCTTTCGCCGCGGCGTATTCGGCGTTCTCGCTGAGGTCCCCGAAGGACCTGGCCTCTTCGAGCTGGCGGGATATTTCCGCTCGTCCCGTGCTTCGGAGCTCCACGAGCTCCGCCATGAGCTTTTCGTATCCCTTCCGGGTCATGGTGGAGGGGCTGTCGCTGGTGTGATTGCTCAAACTTTCTACCTCCCGGTAACGTCCTCTGAGCGAGGCAAGGTTCATATTACGTTTGATATGGAATTCTAACAAAGAATTTTCTGTTCGGCAATATGGAAGGAAAGATTCCTCCTTCCCGCCGGAACTGAAACGGAGAAAGGTAAGGTGTTCCAATGGCGCGAGATTCAAGGAGCCGCAAGAAGAAAGCCTCCCCCTCGAAAAAAGACGGGAAGCTGCGGTATATACCCCTGGGCGGCCTGGGGGAAGTGGGTAAAAATATGTACGCCCTCGAGTACGAGGACTCCATCCTCGTGGTCGACTGCGGGCTCATGTTCCCCGACGACGAGATGTTCGGAATCGACTTTGTCATACCAGACATCGCCTATCTTGAAGAAAGAAAAGAGAAGATTGTGGGCATCGTGATCACTCACGGCCACGAGGACCATATCGGCGGCCTGCCCTTCATCCTGCCGAAGATTCCGTCCCCCCTCTACGGGACGAAACTCACCCTGGGCATGGTGGGAAACAAGCTCTCCGAATGGGCCCCCGCCTTCACTCCCGACTACCGGGAAATCCGGGCGGGTGAACGGGTGGAGATGGGCCCCTTCTCCGTGAGGTTCATTGCCGTGTGCCACTCCGTCCCCGACGGCGTGGGGCTGGCCATCGAAACTCCCGTGGGGACTGTGGTCCATACGGGGGACTTCAAGCTCGACCCCACGCCCATCGACGGCAGGCTGACCGACTATGCCGCTTTCTCCGAGGAAGGAAAGAAGGGCGTCCTCCTGCTGATGTCCGACTCCACCAACGTGGAGCGTCCCGGCTTCACACAGTCGGAGCATACTCTCTCCGGCACCATCGACAGGCTCTTCCGGCAGCACCGGTCGAGGCGCATCGTCATCTCCGCCTTTGCCAGCAACCTCCACCGGGTGCAGCAGGTGGTGGACGCCGCGGCCCGGTTCAACCGGAAGGTCGTCCTGGTGGGGCGGAGCATGGTCAAAAACGTGGATCTCGCCAGGGAGCTGGGCTACCTTCACGCCGACGACAAGACCATCGTGGACATCGAGGATATCGGGAAGGTCCCTCCGGGGTCGCTGGTGGTCATGACCACGGGCAGCCAGGGAGAGCCCTTTTCCGGCCTTGTCCTCATGAGCCGGGGAGAGCACCGGGTGATCACCCTTACGGAGAAGGACGTGGTGGCCATCTTCGCCACCCCCATCCCGGGAAACGAAAAGATGGTGAGCAGCACCATCAACCGGCTGTTCGCCTGCGGCTGCGAAGTGGTCTACGAAAAGGAGCAGGCCATCCACGTCTCCGGACACGCCGCCCAGGACGAGCTCCGGGTCATGCTCAACATGGTCCGGCCGAAGTTCTTCGTCCCCGTCCACGGGGAATACCGTCACCTCGTCCGCCACGCGAAGCTCGCCCGGGAGATGGGAGTGGCGCCCAAAAACGCCTTTGTCCTGCTGAACGGGGACGTGCTGACCCTGGAAAAGGACAAGGCCGTCGTGAAGGACCGGGTCCAGGCGGGGGGCATCATGGTGGACGGTATCGCCCTCGGCGAGATGCAGGGGAGCGTGCTGAAGGAGCGGAGGGAACTTGCCGAAGAGGGGACCGTGGCCGTCTCCCTCATCCTCACGGGCGAGGGGACCCTCGCCTCGCCTCCCGTCTTTGAAAGCAGGGGATTCCTTCACCTGGAGGATGCGGCGAAACTGAGGGAGGACCTGACGGTTTCGGTGGAAAAGGCGGTGGAATCCCTCGGGGCCAAGGCTGCTTCCGACAGGGAACTCCTCGAAACGCGGATAAAGGGCAGAATGCGGGATGCCCTCCGGCGGTTCGGAAGAGGGCGGCCCATGATCCTTCCCCTTGTCACCGTTCTCGGTGAAAAGCCGCTGCCCGAACGGCCCAGGGCCTCTTCCCAGGGCAGGGGGCGGAGGAGGAAAAGCTGATGGAAGCCCTTCCTGCAGTGTTCCTCGGGCTGGTCCAGGGAGTGACCGAGTTCCTCCCCGTGAGCAGCTCCGGGCATCTTGCCCTGTTCCAGCAGCTTTTCGGCATCGAGGAGGCGGCTCTCTCCTATAACCTTCTCCTTCATTTCGCCACCATGCTCGCCACCCTGGTCTTCTTCGGCAAGGACGTCGGCCTTCTCCTGTGCCAGTGGTGCAGGGGGTTCCTGTCCGCTGAAAACAGAACGGCGGAGGGATGGACCTTCGGCTGGGCCGTCATTGCCGGAACGGTGATCACCGGGGCGATAGGGCTTTCCCTGAAGCCTCTCGTGGAACGGGCCATGACCCTCCCCTGGGCAGTGGGGACCGGACTCCTGGTCACTGCAGCTGTCCTCTGGTACGGTTCGTCCCTCGCCACCGACCTCTGCGGCCGGCCCGTGACCCCGGCCAGGGGGGTCATGGTGGGGATCGTGCAGGGGATTGCGGTCCTGCCGGGCATTTCCCGGTCCGGGTCCACCATTGTCGCAGGCATGAAGACGGGACTCTCCGCCCCGTCCGCATTCCGGTTTTCATTCCTTCTCTCCCTGCCCGCCATTTTCGGGGCGACCCTGCTGGAGATGAAGGATCTTCTCCAGGTTCCGGACTGGTCCTCCACCCTGCCCTCAGGCTGGGCCGCAGGAACCGCCGCCGCCTTTTTCTCCGGCCTCGTCTCCCTGGCGGTGCTCCGCAGGCTGGTCACCCGGGGGAAATGGCGCCCCTTCGCCATCTACTGCGCCCTCGTCGGTTTTCTGGCGCTGGCGCTCTCCCTGGGGAGGTAACGGCATGGCCGCCTCGTCTTCCGCGAGATGGTGGATCATCATCGCTTCCCTTGTCCTCGGGTCTCTTCTCGGGGTGTATCTCCAGCGGTTTGCCTTGACCGGGCCTTATTTCAGGGATATTCTTTCAACCGGCTTCAACGTGCCGGAGGTTAACCTTGCCTTTGCCGACTTCGGGTTCCGCTTTTCCCTGAGGTGCAACCTCGGAACCCTCATTGGGGGCGTCTTCGGACTATGGGCCGCCCGCTAGAACTGGTCCTCGCCTCGGGGAGTCCGAGACGAAGGGAGCTGCTCTCCTCCCTCGGATGGACCTTCTCCGTCCTTGTGCCGTCCGTGGACGAGTCCCTTCTGCCCGGAGAAAGCCCCGGGGAGGCTGTGAAGCGCCTTTCCCGGGAAAAGGCGGAGACTGCCGCAAAAGAGTGCCCCGGCAGGTGGGTCGTGGCGGCGGACACGGTGGTGGCTATCGGGGACAGGATACTGGGGAAACCGTCCAGCAGGGAGGAAGCCCTTGAGATGCTCACTGTGCTGAACGGCAGGACCCATTCGGTCTTCACGGGAGTTACCGTGGATTCCCCCCGTGGAAAGGAAACTGCCGCCGAGAGGACCGACGTGGTCTTCCGGGAGCTTCCCGAAGACGCCCTCAGGGCCTACGCGGCGAGCGGCGAGGGAGACGACAAGGCCGGGGCCTATGCCATCCAGGGACTTGGAGCCCTCCTCGTGGATTCCATCAGGGGAGATTATTTCAACGTGGTGGGCCTGCCCCTGTGCAGGCTCAGCAGAATGCTTGAATCCCTCGGCTTTTCACTGGCCGATCAATGGAGGAAAACGCCATGAAGAAGAGAATATTCCCTCCCGAAGGAGCCCGTATCAACCTGGGACTCTGCGTCGTGCTCGCCCTGTTCCTCCTTTCATCCGCGGCACTGCTGCCCCGCATGGGTGCAGAGCGGGCATCCCGGAACGCGGGCATTGTCCTTGACTTCCGGGACGTGGCCTCCCTTGCGGCGTCCACCGGCAGAAATGCGGAGGGGGCCTGGGGAGAAATGGCCGGGAAGGGCGCCACGGGACTGATGATCTCCGAGCTTACGGGCACCCAGCTCTCCCTCGGCGTTCTGCCCCTCTATTACGGTCCCGCTTCGGGGCTGCCCGATGCTGCGAGGAAGGCCCTGTCCGCCCCGCTTTCCTCCGCGGCTCTCTTTTTTCCGAAGACGTTCCCCGCCGGCCGGAAGGCCCTGCCCTACCTTGCGGCCCGTTTCCCCGGGATGCGGACGGCGGAAGCCGACGGAGGCACGGCGGTCCATCTTCCCCGTACCCTGGAAGAACTGTTCCTGACCGGAGTTCTTCCCGACATGGACGGCCTTCTCCTGGCTGAAAAACTGCAGATTCCCGTATTCTACCGGATCGCCCCCGCTCTTCCCCGGGACACTGCCCCGTCGGTCTCCGCCCTTGACAAGCTTCTCGCTGATTTCCCGTCCATCCGCACTCTCGCCCCCGCAGGGGAGACGGCCATCGGCTTTCCCGACCTGAGGCCCCTCGCCGGAGCGGTGAGGAAAGCGGGCCGGTCCGTGGCGGTGGTGGAGTTTTCACGGCAGCTCGGCGCCCCCCAGCTCAACTGGCTTGTCTTTCCCTCCCTGCTGCCCCTTCACAGCGTGACCCACGAAGAACTCCTGAGCAGGAACATCTCCCGGGCCGCCCTGTTCGAACGGCTTCTCCGGGCAGTCAAGGAGCGGTCCGTCCGCCTGCTCGTCTTCCGTCCTTCCGCCATGGAATCCTCCGCCGATCCCTACGGCACTTTCCTCAGCGAGCTGGGTGACCTCTCGGCGGGACTTACGGCCCACGGCATCGCCGTCACCTGGCCTGAACCCTTCTCGCCCTGGAGGACGGGGATAATCGGCGCCGCTGCCCTGGCTCTCGCCTTTGTCTACTCCCTGCTCCGGTACCTCCAGCGGTTTTTTCTTTTCTCCGGAGATGATGGCCGTGAGCGGACAACCAGAGTATCGCGAAAAGGAGCCCTTCTTCTCGGCGCTCTCGTTCTCGTGACGGCCCTCGCGGTCCGTTTCGTTCCCCCGGCGGCCCGGATCATCGGGGCCCTGGCCGCGGTGTTCGTGGTCACCGAGGCGTCCTTCCTCGCCCTTGACGGCTGGCGGCGCCCATGGGCAGGGCTCGTGGGGAGCTTCCTGTTCGCCGTGGCCGGCGGACTGGCCATCGCCGCCTTCTTCAGCGAACCCGTCTATATGCTTCGCCTCCGGGCCTTTTCCGGCGTCAAGGCGACCCTCTTTCTTCCGCCGCTCCTGGTGCTGCTCGCCGATCTCAGGCGCAGGGAACATCCCGAGTCCCTGGGAGAAATATTCCGCCGTCCCCCTCTCTGGGGGGAACTCTTCCTCATCGGCATTCTCCTGGCCGGAGCGGGACTGGTTCTCTTCCGCAGCGACAACGTCCAGTTCGTGCCCGCCTTCGAGGTCCGCATGAGGGAATTCCTCGAGCGCATCCTCGTGGCCCGGCCCAGGAACAAGGAGATCTTCCTCGGGTACCCGGCGCTGCTGCTCTGGTACTACGTCCGCAAGGCCGATATCTGGCCCCGGTACAGGGAAGTGCTCCGGATGGCCACGGTCCTCGGCTTTTCGTCGGCGGTGAACAGCTTCTGCCATTTTCATACGCCCCTCTATTTCATTCTCTTCAGGCAATTTAACGGATTGTGGACGGGAGTCCTCGTGGGTATGATGGGAATCGTTCTTCTTCGGTTCGTGATTCTTCCCCTATGGGAGAAGTACGGGAGGATGGTGACGGAGTGAACCGGCGCTACCGCGCTGTACTCTGCGGCTATTACGGATTCGGCAACCTGGGGGACGAGCTTCTTGCCTCGGCCCTTGTGGATGCGTTTGAAAAAAACGGCGTTCCGAGGGAGGAACTTGCCATACTCTCCGCGTCTCCCGAGGATACGGTGAGATCCCTCTCCATCCGGGCCGTGAACCGGTGGAAAACGACGGAGGTTTTCCGGCTTCTCCGGGAGAGCGATACTCTCCTTCTCGGCGGAGGAGGTCTCTTTCAGGACGTCACGAGCGTCAGGTCCTCCGCCTATTACTGGGGGATGATCCGCCTCGCGTCCCTTGCGGGCGCCCTGCCCTGGGCGGTAGGGCAGTCGGTGGGGCCGTTCCGTACCCTGTCGGGGATGTTCTTTGCCCGGAATGCCCTGGGGAAATGTGCCCTCAGAAGCGTCCGGGACGAACGGTCCGGCGCGTTGCTGAACTCCTGGGGGCAGAAGACCTCCAGGTCACCGGACCCGGTGTTTCTCCTGGGTCAGCATTCCTCATGCAGCGAGCGGAGGGAGGGTCATTTCCTGGTGAACATCCGGCCCTGGGGGGGAAGCCTGCCGCTCCGCACGGTGACGAAGGCCGCCAGGATGGCCGCAGAGAAAAAGCTGCCTGTGGTCGGAGTGGGTCTCTCCGCGGAGGATGTGGTCCTCATGGAGCGGCTTGCCGGAAGCCGGATCTTCCGCCCGGAGAGAATCATCCTGCTCTCGGCGACGAACTGGCGCACAGAATCGGAGCCGCTCTTCTGCAACGCCGCCGGCGCGGTATCCATGCGGTACCATTTTGCCCTTCTCGCCCTTCTCTCCGGCGTTCCCCTGAGCCTCTCGGCCTATGACCCGAAGGTGGAGGAGTTTGCCGCCGAATGGAAACTTCCCGTGTGGAAGGGGGAGGGACCGCTTCCGCACCCTGCCGTGTCGCCGGAACAGGAGAAGACCGCCTATCGGGCGGAGCTCTTCCTCGAAGAATTCAGCCGGATGTGGAACGAAGCCCGGCGGCTCGTACTCAGAAAGGGGACTGGTCGTTCATGACCCCGGAAACGGATATTCTTGCTGAACAGGCTTGCGCGGTCCGGAGGGACGTGGTCCGGATGATCGGCGTTGCCCGGTCGGGCCACCTGGCCTCTTCCCTCTCCATAGTGGATCTTCTTGTCTGGCTGTACTGGGAGGTTCTTTCCCTGCGGGCGGACGAACCGTCCTGGGAGGAAAGGGACCGGTTTGTCCTCGGGAAGGGGCATGGATGCCCCGCCCTGTACGCCGTCCTGGCCAACAGGAGCTTCTTCCCCCGGGAAGAGCTGTGGAGCTACCGCCGCCTCGGCGCCATGCTGCAGGGGTTTCCGGAATTCCGCAGGACCCCCGGCGTGGACGCCCCCGGCGGGTCTCTCGGCCAGGGGCTCGGCCTCGCTAACGGGCTGGCCCTTGCCCTGAGGGAAAAAACTTCCGCTCCGTCGGTCTACTGCCTTGTGGGAGACGGGGAGCTCCAGGAGGGAGTCTTCTGGGAGTCGGCCATGACCTCCGCCCATTTCTCCCTGGACAGTCTGCTGCTCCTTGTGGACAGGGACGGTCGGCAGATGGAGGGGGCCACAGAGGACATCATGTCCCTTGAGCCCCTCCGGGAGAAGTTTCTCGCCTTCGGCTGGGCCGTTGAGGAGTGCGACGGCCATGACTTCGCCTCCATGAGGGAGGCTCGTGCCCGTCTCGGCTCCCGCCGGGGAAAGCCGGGATGCATCGTGGCGAAAACCGTGCTTGGAAAGGGAGTTTCCTTCCTCGAGAACGACCCCTCCGGAGGACGGATGGTCCTTGGACGGGATTTTATGGACAAGGCCCTCCGGGAACTCGAGAAAGGAGGGGACTGACCTATGCCGGCCCCTGAAAGAAGCACCAGGGACGCCTACGGGCAGGCGCTGATCGAACTCGCCGCAGCAGACCCTTCGGTGGTTGCCGTTGACGGCGACGTGGGATCCGCCACCCGGGCGGCGAGGTTTTCCGCCCTGCATCCCCGCAGGGTATTCAACGTGGGCATGGCGGAGCAGGACATGATCCTCACCGCTGCCGGACTGGCCCTCGGAGGAAAGAACGTCTACGTGTCCTCCTACGCGTCCTTTCTCGTGGGGCGGGGATACGAGCAGATCCGGTCCGCCGTGGCCATTCCCGCTCTTCCCGTGAAGATCGTTGGAAGCCACTGCGGAGTTACCGTGGGAGAGGACGGCGCATCCCACCAGATGCTCGAAGATCTTGCCCTCATGAGGGCTTTCCCCGACATGACCGTCCTTGTTCCTGCCGATTACGTCTCCGCCCTCGGGCTGCTCAAAAACGCGGTATCCTCCCGTGGCCCTGTGTATATCAGGCTCGGCCGGGCCCCGGTTCCGGACGTCTACGCCGACGGGGATGAAGGCTTTGTTCCCGGCGGGGGAAGGGTGCTCCGGGAGGGAACGGAAGTGACGGTCTGCTGTTGTGGTATCATGGTTTCCGAGGCGCTCCGGGCTGCGGAAGTGCTGGCGCGGCAGAACATCAGCGCCGAGGTGATCGACTGCTACAGTGTATCGCCCCTTCCTGCCCAGATCATCCTCGATTCTGTCCACAGGACGGGATGCTGCGTCACCGCCGAGGAGCATTTCGCCCGGGGCGGCCTGGGCGAAGCGGTCGCCTCCCTCGTGAGCGGCGCCTACCCCGTCCCGGTGAAGCCGGTCGCGGTATTCGACAAGTTCGGCCAGAGCGGTTCGCCGGCCGAGCTGCAGGAATATTACGGCCTGACGGCATCCCAGATCGTGAGTTCCGCAGTGCAGGCCTGGACCATGCGCAGGAGGTAAGAAATGGATATTCGCCTGGCAGGAGTCACCAAGGTATTCGAACCCGACATTGTCGCCCTTGAGGACATTTATCTCTCCATCGACAAGGGGGAGTTCGTCTACCTTGTGGGAACCACAGGCTCGGGAAAGACCACCCTCCTCCGGCTCATCTCCCGGGAGTACCTTCCCACCAGGGGGCAGATCACCGTGGGGGACGTGAATCTGCGGAAGATAGGCCGGGGCCAGCTTCCCTTCTACAGGAGGGACGTGGGGGTCGTCTTCCAGGACTACAAGCTGCTGCCCAACCTGACCGTGTTTGAAAACGTGGCCTTTGTGCTGGAGGCCATGGGCATTCCCCCGAGGGTCGTGCAGAACAGGGCCAACGAAGTGATCGACCAGGTAGGGCTGTGGAGACGGCGGTTCCTCAAGCCTCCCCAGCTTTCAGGGGGAGAACAGCAGCGGGTCGCCATCGCCAGGGCCATGGCGAACTCCCCGTCCATCTTCCTCGCCGATGAGCCCACCGGAAACCTCGACCTCCGGACGTCCGAAGAAATAATGCGCCTTCTCCTTTCCATCAATGCCGCAGGAACCACCGTTCTCGTGGCCACCCACGACCAGTATCTCGTCGATGCCTACCGCCAGCGCCTCGTGGAGCTCCACAACGGACGGCTCAAGCGCGACGAGAGGAGAGGGAGGTATTTCATCGATGGCGAGCTTTAAATATGCCCTGCGGGACACCTTCCGGCTCATCTGCCGCCACTGGGGACTGAGCATCCTTACCCTCATCACCGCGGCCTCGGTGCTCTACATCCTCGGCTTTACCGCCCTTTTCGCCCTGAACGTGCGGCACATGGTCTCCCGGATCGAGGGCGGGCTGGTGGTACAGGTCTACATGAAGAAGGGCGAAAAACCTGACGACGTCTTTGCCAGGGTGAAGGCAAACCCCACGGTCACCAGCATACGGGCCATTTCTCCCGAGGAGGCCCTTGACAGGCTCCGGGCCAAGCTGGGGAACCAGGCCAGGGCCGTTACCCTCATGGGGGAGAACCCCCTGCCGTGGAGCCTGGAGATCCAGGTCCAGCGGGCGGAGCACATTACTCCCCTCGTCCGGGATCTCGTGGTCTTTCCCTCCGTGGAGGAAGTGATCTACTCGGGCAAGCTGGTGGAGCGCCTTTCCACCATCTCCAGGGCGTCGGCGGCGGTATCGGCAACCATCCTCGTCCTTGCGGTGATCATCAGCGCCCTGGTGATTTTCAACACCATCCGGATTGCCATCTATTCCAGAAAGGAAGAAATCGAGGTGATGCTCCTTATCGGGGCCACCAAGACCTACATTTCCCTTCCCTTCGTTATTCAGGGAATGTTCCTCGGCGCAGGGGGGGCCCTTCTGGCCGTGGCGGGCCTCTGGGCCACCTACGCGTCGGCGGTGAACGCCGTGCGTTCGACCCTCGCGTTTCTTGATATAATTGTCAACCAGCAGGTCCTGCTCCAGTTCTTTCTCCTTCTCTTTGCCACTGGTGCGACCATGGGCTGGATGTGCAGCTGGCTCGCCGTGAGCCGCTTTACGTCGAGGGCGCTTCGCCCCCGCTGACTCCGACGAAGGGAGCTGACCACAGTGAAGACCGCACGAACAGCCTGTTTTCTCCTTGCGATCGCCCTTTTTCTCGCCTCCGCCGGCCCCCTTCCCGGTGCCTCCGGCCTTGACAGCAGGATAGCCCAGGAAGAGGCCAGGATGAGAATCCTGGAAAAGCAGATTTCCGAGCACCAGAAGCGGGCAAAGCAGATGGGGGAGAAGGAGAAGGGTGTGCTCACCCAGCTCAATTCCCTGGACCAGAAGAAGAAGGTGACGGAACAAAGGATACGGGTGCTCGAACTGAAGCTTGAAAAAGTGAAAAACACCATCTCCAACCTCAGGGCGGAAGTCCGGCTGACGGAGCAGGAGCTCGCGGAGATGATGCACGTCTTTGAAAACCGTCTCGTGGACATTTACAAGTACGGCGGCGTGGCGGAATTCAACCTTCTTCTTTCCTCCACCACGGCCCACGAGGCCATGGAAACCTCCTACCTGCTGAACCGCATCGCCCTCCAGGACCAGGCCATGATCAGCGGAATGCTCGAAAAGAAGGACCGCCTGCTTCAGGCGGCCGCCCAGATGGAGCAGCAGGAGAAGGAACTTGCCGTCAACACCTCCCATCTCGGCAAAGAGAGGAAAACTTTCCGGGAAGAGATCAACAAGAGCAACGCCTTTCTCGGCCAGGTGAGGCAGGAGAGGGCCCTCCACGAGCAGGCGGTGAAGGAGCTGCAGCAGTCCCAGAAGGAAATCCAGCAGACCGTGACGGCCCTCATGAGGAAAAAGCGGGATGAAGAGTCCCGGGACAGGGGGCGCTCCGCCCAGTACACCTATCTTCCTTCGGGAGGGCAGCTCTCCTGGCCTGTCCAGGGGCAGATCAGCAGCACCTTCGGCACAAGGGTCCATCCTGTGTTCAAGACGAAGATGATGCATACCGGGATCGACATCCGTGCCCCCAGGGGAACCCCGGTGAGGGCCGCCGGACCCGGCGAGGTGCTGTTCGCAGGTTGGCTGAGAGGGTACGGCCAGGTGATTATCATAGACCACGGCAATAATCTCTCATCCGTCTACGCTCACCTTTCAAGCATGTCGGTCCGGGAGAGCGCGGCGGTAAAAAAGGGACAGACCATCGGGTCAGTGGGGAGCACGGGAACGGCCACGGGCGCCCACCTTCATTTCGAGGTGCGCGTCGGCGGCGATGCCAGGGATCCCATGCGGTATCTGAGAAAATAGAAAAGGAGAAGGACAATGTCCGAACAAAAAACACACTTTCGAAAAAGAGTTCGGGACTGGCTCGGAGGCATCGTTCTCGGAGCGGCTGCAGCGGGGCTCATCGTGGCTGCGGGTGCGGCCGACCTCGGCGACTTCGAGCGGATCGCCCCCTTCAACCCCCAGGCCATGTGGCTCATGAAACAGGCCCGGGCCATCATAGAGACCTACCAGGTGGATTCCGCCGAGAAGCCCGCCGATGAAGACAAGCTCCTCTACGGCGCCATCAAGGGGATGGTGGAGGCCTGGGGGGATCCCTACACCCGTTTCGTTGACCCCGGCCAGCTCAAGGAAGAGGAAATCGAGATGGAAGGGGAGTACGGGGGGCTCGGGATATACATCGGCCAGCGGGACGGAAAAACCCTGGTCATCAGCCCTATCGAGGATACCCCCGCAGACCGGGTGGGCCTCAAGCCCCAGGACCAGATCGTGAAGATAGAGGACGAGATTATCCTCGGCTGGGATTCCCAGCAGGTGGTGAAGCGCCTTCGGGGCAAACCGGGTACCTCGGTGACCATCTGGGTCCGCCGGGAAGGCGAGGAGGAGCTCCTGAAGTTCGAGATTGTCCGGGAGAACATCAAGCTTATCTCCGTCCGCTCCGAGATGATAGACAAGAACCTGGGGTACGTGAAGATCACCCAGTTCAAGCAGAAGACCGCCCAGGAAGTGCGGAGCGCCTTCTCCGCACTGATGAAGGACGGTGCGAAGGGGTTCGTGCTGGATCTCCGGAACAACGGCGGCGGCCTCCTCAACGGAGCGGTGGAGATATGCGACATGTTCCTCAACGGCGGTCTGGTGGTCGGAATGAAGGGACGGGTGGATCGGGCCAACGATGAAATCTACGCCAACCCGGGCACCTTGACGAGCCTGCCCATGGTGGTGCTTATCAACGAGGGAAGCGCTTCGGCCTCCGAGATCGTTGCGGGCGCCCTTTCCGACCGCGGCCGGGCTGTCTCGGTGGGAAAGAAGACCTTCGGCAAGGGATCGGTGCAGACCCTGTTCAACCTTACGGACGGATCGGGGCTCTACGTGACTATCGCCCGGTATCACACTCCTTCGGGGAAGGTGATCGACCACGTGGGACTGGAGCCGGACATCGTGGTCGAAGGCGAAGTCACCCGGGAGAAGGACAAGGACGAGCAGCTCAAGCGGGCCCTGGAAGAGCTCCGGAACATCATCTCCGGTAAAAGTTCTCCTGCGGTGAAACTGCCGAAGGCATCCTGAGAGCAGGACGGCTGAGTTTTGAAACACGGAAAAGACCTTCGGGGTCTGTTTGTTGGTTTATGTCTTCTCGCTGCCGGCGCCGGGGTGCTTTTTTTCGGAGCCGGCGGCGGGAAAACGTTGCCGGAACCTGTACGGGAAGAGCCGGCCGGGCCGGGTGCATTCCCCGCTGAAAACGGAGACTATCCGGGACGGGAAACTCCGGGCGGAGAAAAAGAAGAAACCGCTCCCTCCGCAGAAAAAGAGGGAGGCGGTTCCCGGAAGCTCGGGCCGGGACCCTATATCGCCATCGTCATCGACGACTTCGGTTTTTCGAAAGCCATTACGGACGGTTATGCTGAGCTGACCCTCCCGCTGACATGGGCTATCATCCCCTTCCAGTCCCACTCTCTCTATGCCGCCGAGCGGGCGGAAAAGGCAGGGATTCCCTTCATGATCCACATGCCCATGGGTGCCGGTGGAGACAAAAAGTGGGATGAAAAGACAGGAGTCATCGACTCGGGCATGTCCGCCGAAACAGTCACCCTGCTCCTTCGGAGGGCAATGGCTTTCCTCCCGGGAGCCCTCGGGATGAACAACCACAGGGGGTCCAGGGCGACCAGGGATGAAAAGCTCATGGAAACCGTTATGACCGAGCTGGCCTCCACCTCCCTTTTCTTTCTCGACAGCAGGACATCTTCAGTCTCGGTAGCGTATAATACAGCCCGGGCAAAGGGCATACCCGCAGCATTCTGTTCCATTTTCCTCGACCACGAGCCGGCGGAGGAATTCATGGAGACGCAGTTTCAGCGGGGACTGGCCCTCGCTTCCAAAAGAGGATGGGTGGTCATGATCGCCCACACCCGGCAGGGGACTCTGGATTTTCTGAAGAAAAAAAGCGATTCCCCTCCGGAAGATGTTACGTTCGTCACCATGCCCGAACTGATGCACATCCTGTGGGACCGGAGCGGCATGTCGTCCCGGGAGCACCTGTCCGGAAGAACGGTATTCAATGCAGGCTGCCGAAGCCGGGCGGCCAACGAGGAGGATTTTTCGTGAAAGGTCGCGTTGAGGTCATTATAGGCGCCCAGTGGGGCGATGAGGGAAAAGGAAGGGTTGTGGACGCCCTCGGGTCAAGGGTGGACATCTTTGCCCGGTACCAGGGAGGCGCCAATGCCGGACACACGGTGATCGTGGAGGGAAAAAAATACGTTTTCCACCTCCTGCCCTCGGGAATGCTCTATCCCTGCAAGATATGCGTCATAGGCAACGGGGTGGTCATCGATCCCGAACAGCTTCTCAACGAACTGAGGGAACTCCAGGACCAGGGGAAGGACCGGGCCCGGCTCGTCATCAGCGGCGCCGCCCACGTGGTCATGCCGTACCATAAAAAGCTGGACACCGCCCAGGAAAACCAGCGGGGGAAGGGGCGGAAAATAGGCACCACCGGAAGAGGCATCGGTCCCGCCTACGTGGACAAGTACAGCCGGTGCGGCGTGCGGGTGGAAGACCTGCTCGACGCCGATTCCCTCCGGGAAAAGCTGGAATACAACCTGGACGAGAAAAATTTATTTCTCTCCAAGATATACGGAGAGGAACCTCTTCCGTTCAACGAGGTCTTCGAGCAGGCTGTTGAATGGGGCAAAGCCCTCGCCCCCTACGTCGGAGACGCTTCACTCGTCATCGGGGAGGCCATACGGGAAGGCCGGGGAGTCCTTTTCGAAGGAGCCCAGGGTACTCTCCTCGATGTGGACCACGGCACCTATCCCTATGTCACAAGCTCATCGCCCGTGGCCGCCGGAGGCTGCGTGGGGCTGGGCGTGGGGCCTTCCGCGGTGGACAGGGTCATCGGCGTGGTGAAGGCTTACTGCACCAGGGTGGGAGAAGGTCCCTTCCCGACGGAAGATGGGGGGGAGAACGGGAACCGACTGAGAGAAAAGGGATGGGAGTACGGAGCCACCACCGGAAGGCCCCGCCGCTGCGGCTGGCTTGATCTCGTCGCCCTGCGCTATGCTGTCAGGGTGAACGGCATGTCCTCCATCGCTCTCACAAAGCTTGACGTGCTCACGGGTTTCGAGCGGATTCCCGTCTGCACGGGGTATGAGATCGACGGAAAGGCTGAGGAGCATTTCCCCAGCGGAGCTCACCGACAGTGGAAAGCGAAGCCGGTGTACGGATTTCTCGACGGGTGGAACGAAGACCTCTCGGCGTGCACTGAATTCGGGCAGCTTCCTCTCCAGGCCAGGAAATACGTGGAATATATCGAGACAGCCTGCGGTGTTCCCGTAAACCTTGTCGGTGTCGGTCCGGGAAGGGACCAGACTATCCTCAGGAATTTCTAGAAGGGAGAATCCTCCGATTCTGCCCGTGGAACTGGACTTCTGCTCCTCTGCCGACCTGGAAGGGATCTGCTCGGTGGAGGAGCAGTCCTCTGCTTCCCCCTGGCCCCGGAAGGTCATTGAGAGCGATCTCTCAGGCGACAGCCCCTATCTCTACCTGTGTGCCAGGGCGGGCGGCATCATCCTCGGTTTCGGTGCCGTTCTCAGGAAGGGGAAAACCGCCGGGCTTGCAAACCTTGCCGTGCTTCCGGAATTCCGGAGGAGGGGAGTGGGCTCCCAGCTCCTGGCCGGGCTTGCGGAAATCGCCGAATCTCTGGGATGCAGCCGGATGAGTCTCTATGTGAGACAGTCGAACACCGGAGCGGCGGACTTGTATCGCCTCTTCGGGTTTTCTGTTCTCGGGCGGCACAAAGGATACTACGCCGGCGGAGAAGACGCCCTGCTCATGGAAGCGCCCCTTCCTCTCCGTCTTCCGGGGGACAGAGGGGAAGGCCCTTCGGAGCAGGGCTGAGCACTACCTGCGGCTTACCACGTGGGCTCGAAGACGCTCGGCTCGTACTCCCTGACCTTTCGCCGGATCTCTTCCAGGGATTTCCGCACCCGTTCTCTTCGAAGCCGCTCGGCCTCGTCCAGGTATTCCTTCATGTCTTCCGGGTTCCCTTTCCGGGCTTTCACTCCCTGCTTCAGCGAATCCAGGTCCCTGCCGTTCTTCTCCGGCTGCTTTTGGGGAGGGGCTGTGAGCCTGGAGAGAGGAGTTCCGTCCCTGTCCGCTGAAGCCGGTTCCTGGTACTCCCGGTCGGCGGAAGGCACGAAAGCGTCCGAAAAAAGACCGGCCTCTCCCTCGAAAACAAGCACTGTTCCCCTGTTCCCACCCCGGAACGAAAGCGGTTCCCCGGAGGGCAGGGCCCTGAAAAGAGCCCCCAGCAAAATGAACACCACCATGGCTCCCCATGCGGCTACGTTCTTTCTCATGCCGTCCTCCTTCTTCGGGTGTATTATAAATCAAAATCATTCCCGGCATTCTTCCGGCACGTACAGGCCGGAAAGCCGGTGCCGCCCTTTTCCCTGTCCTTCCGGTCCGTTCATGCCGCGGAATCATTGACAGGAAAAAATCTGTCGTGCTATCATTTCGTCAAATGCAGAAATAACAAAAGGTAGGCGAGACAGTGTGGAATCGATCCTTTCCATCTCAAAAGCACTCGGCGAAAAGAACAGGCTCCGGGCATTTCTGGCGCTCATGGACACGGAAGAGCTTTGCGTATGCGATGTGGGTGACTTCCTCGGACTTGCCCCCGCGACTGTTTCCCGCCACATGAGCATACTCCACCGGGCCGGGCTCATCGAATCGGAAAAAAGAGGGCGGTGGGTTTACTACCGTATGGGGACAGCCGTCGATCCCCGGCTGCTTGAGTGGATACGTCACTCGGTGGGGAAAGACGGCTTCCCGGTGCAGGACAGGGCAAAAATCAATGAAATCGTCAGACTGCACAGGGAGCATGACAATTGTGAAGGCAAGAGGGGGTAACAAGTGTATGAAGGAGAAACTGAAGGTGCTTTTTCTCTGTACTGGAAACTCGTGTCGCAGCCAGATGGCGGAAGGGTGGGCCCGGTATCTCCACGGAGACGCCGTAGAGGCATGGTCAGCGGGGATCGAAACCCATGGTCTGAACCCCAATGCCGTGGCGGTGATGAAAGAAGTCGGGGCGGACATCTCCGGGCACAGGTCGAAAAACGTCACGGAACTGCTGGACATTCCTTTCGACTTCGTGATCACCGTATGCGGCGACGCCGATGAACGATGCCCCTTCTTCCCAGGAAGCGCACGGATCATCCACCGGGGGTTCGACGACCCCCCGAAGCTCGCCCTGGACAAGGAAACGGAAGAGGAAAAACTGGACTGTTACCGCCGGGTCCGGGACGAAATACGGGCATTCATAGAAAGCCTTCCCGGCTTTCTGGATAACCTCCCTGAATAGAAAAGGAGCTGGACTCACAATGGACGACATACGCGACTATGTGAAAGAACGGTACGCCAGGGCGATCAAAAACAGCACATCCTGCTGCAGATCAGGAGCGTGCTGCTGCGGCACGACGGGTGCCTCCGACATCCTGAACATGACCCGGGGAAATTACGACGGTGAAATACTGGAGAACACTCCCGAACACATGGCCGATCAGTCCTTCGGCTGCGGCAATCCCTTCACCGAAGCCCGCATCCATCCGGGGGAGACCGTCCTCGATCTGGGAAGCGGCGCGGGCCTGGACCTTTTCCTCGCTTCGGAAGCCACGGGACCCTACGGAAAAGTCATCGGACTCGACATGACCGACGAAATGCTCGAAACCGCGGCCGAAAACCTCAGGGGGCTGGACAACGTCACTCTCGTGAAGGGGTACATCGAGGACATGCCCCTCGAGAGCGGCACCGTCGACGTGATCATCTCCAACTGCGTCATCAATCTCTCCCCGGACAAGGGGAAGGTACTGAAGGAGGCCTTTCGGGTGCTTCGTCCCGGCGGCCGGTTCTGCGTCTCCGACACGGTGTTTCTCCGTCCTGTGACGGAGCGGGCCGTGAAGAACCTCGCCGCATGGTCCGGCTGTATCTCCGGGGCCCTGCAGGAGGCGGAGTACGCCGCTCTTCTGAAGGAAGCGGGATTCATTGATGTCGAAGTCCGGCGAACGAAGGTCTACGAAATGCCGGACGCTCTGGCCGCCATGACGTTTCCCGAACTTTCGCCCGAAGAACGGAATGAGATCAACGGCGCGCTGGCCAGCGCGATCATTCTGGGCAAAAAGCCCCTCGTGAAACCCGAAGAGGGGCGGGACTTCACCGTCAGACGGGCGACCTCAGGGGACGTGCCCGCCATCGCAGCGCTTCTTGAGGAGAACGGACTCACACCCCTCGGCGTTGCCGAAACGCCGGAGAACTTTCTGGTGCTCGAGTATTCCGGGATAGCTGCCGTCGCCGGCATGGAGATTCTGGGCGATACGGGGCTGCTCCGTTCTCTCGCGGTACGGCGAAAGGACAGGAAGAAGGGCTTCGGTGAGCGGATGACCGATGCCGTCATCGACCGGGCCCGGGAGAAGGGCGTCCGGACGGTGTATCTTCTTACCGAAACGGCGGAGCGGTTCTTCGGTCGTGCCGGATTCACCGCCGCCCGGAGGGAAGATATCCCGGCCCCGCTGATGCAAAGCTCCGCGCTGGACAGGGTGTGCCCCCAGGGCAGCGCTGTTCTGCGCCTCTTTCTCGGATGAACGATGCGTATCGAAGCCGAAGAAGCTCTTACAATGTGAGAAAGGAGTGGCTGATGTGTTTCAAAAGATTCTTGTAGCGACGGATCTCTCGGACGCTTCCGAGCGAATGGCGTGCAGCCTGGGGGAGTTGAAGGCCCTCGGGACGAAGGATATCGTTCTTCTTCACTGCATCAACATCCGCGACGTGGGAACGCTTGCCTCGCAACTTATCAAGGCGGCTGAACCGCATTTTCGAAAACAACAGATATTCCTTGAGAATCGTGGCTTTTCCGTTACCCCGAAAATAGCGCTGGGTCTTCCGCAGATCGAGATCAATCGCCAGGCTGAGGAACACGACTGCTCCCTGATTGTTGTCGGCTCCAGGGGAGGAACCATGGCGAAGGAGATTCTGCTCGGCGGGGTGGCCTCGGAGGTCGTGCATGGGGCGTCGAAGCCCGTCCTCATCCTGAGGGTAGGAATCCATGAAGAGAAAGGGGATGCTGTTTGCATTATGGAAAAATGCTCGCCGCTTGGACACATCCTCTTTCCAACCGATTTCTCTGACAATGCCGAACATGCGTACTCGCATCTGAAAAAGTTTGCTGAAAAGGGTGCGGAAAAGATCACTCTTCTTCACGTCCAGGACGAGGTGCGCATCGGAAAACATCTGATGGAGAAGCTCGACGAGTTCAACCGGATCGATTCCGGCAGGCTGGGGAGAATGAAGGAGGAGCTTCTCCGCTGCGGAGCGAAGGAAGTGAATACGGAGATAGTCTTCGGCAACCCAAAGAAGATCCTTGTCGACAAGGTGAAAGCGAACGGCTACTCTCTGGTGCTTCTCGGCAGCCAGGGGAGAGGATACATCGGGCAGTTTTTCATGGGGAGCGTAAGCCTCGCGGTGGCCAGACAGTCAATTATACCAGTCCTGCTTGTCCCTGCGGCAGTCTGCTGAATTTATCGCGTTCCTTTTTTATCGGAATAAACAACGAAACATAGCGCCTTCGACGTTTTTCAAAATTATCAAGGAGGTTCTCAAGGCGACCATGGAAGACAAGGCCTGCATCACTAAGGAAGCAAAAGGACTCGGTTTCTTTGAAAAATATCTCACCGTCTGGGTCATATTGAGCATCCTCGCAGGGGTCGGACTCGGCAAGGTCGCCCCGGACTTCGCGAAGACCCTCGACGGCATGGCCCTTTCCGTGGGAGGGGCGCCGGTGGTCTCGATTCCCATCGCCATATGCCTCTTCTTCATGATGTACCCCATCATGGTGAAGATCGATTTCACCGAGGTGGTGAAGGCGGGAAGGAGCATCAGGCCGGTCGGGCTGACCCTCTTCATCAACTGGGCGGTGAAACCCTTCACCATGTACGCCATCGCCGTATTCTTCCTCGGGAAGGTCTTCATCCACTTCATCGGACCGGACGCCGTGGACCTGGTGCGGCTTCCCTTCGGCCTCGACCTCGAGCCGGGGGCGACGTACGGCCTCGGCACAGTGGTCCTTGAAAACGGCGTTCGGATGCTCTCCGTCCCCCTGTGGCGGAGCTACCTCGCAGGGTGCATTCTGCTGGGCATAGCCCCCTGCACCGCCATGGTGCTGGTATGGGGGTACCTCGCTCGGGGCAACGACGGACACACCCTCGTGATGGTGGCCGTCAATTCCCTCACCATGCTCTTTCTCTACGGCCCCCTGGGAGGGTTCCTTCTCGGCGTGGGACGCATTCCGGTACCGTGGCAGGCCCTCGCCCTCTCCATCGCCGTCTACGTGGCGCTGCCCCTGGCGGCGGGCTACATTTCCCGGAAGATGATCCTCAAGGCAAAAGGGGAGGCCTGGTTCCGGGAGAAGTTTCTCCATTTCCTTACGCCTGTCACCATAATGGCGCTGCTCATCACCCTGGTGCTGCTCTTCTCCTTCAAAGGGGAGGTCATCGTCGCCAGGCCGCTGACGATCCTCTGGATCGCCGTCCCCCTCTTCCTTCAGACAGTGCTGATCTTCGGGCTGGGGTACTGGATGTCGAAGAAACTGGGGCTCTCCTACCAGGACGCCGCTCCTTCCGCCATGATCGGCGCGTCCAACCACTTCGAGGTAGCCATCGCTACCGCCACGATGCTCTTCGGCCTTTCTTCAGGCGCCGCCCTTGCAACGGTGGTGGGCGTGCTCATCGAGGTGCCTGTGATGCTCATGCTGGTCAAGTTCTGCAACAACACGACGCACTGGTTCCGGCAAGAGCACTAGAACCATCTCCCTGCTGAAGAGGGGGTGCATGTATTCCCCTCTTCAGCCTCTTAATGTTTATCAATTAGAAAAAAACAACATTCTGGAAAGGAAGATCAGGCCGAATGGAGCAAAATCACCAGTCCCCGGCATCGATCAAAAGGCCGTTGCTCAAAGTGATGGCGATCCTTCTCATCTCCCTAGTCATAGGCGGCATCTGGCTCGTCAAGAACAGGGAAAAAGAGGCTCTTCGGGAACTCTCCTCCGCTCCAGACCGAAATCCCGATTTCGCTCTCTACGTAACGGAAGCGATCAACCTTGAAAAGCTGAAGTCCTACGGGCTGCCGATCATCATCGACTTCGGCGCCGACTCGTGCGTGCCGTGCAAGGAGATGGCGCCCGTACTCAAGGAGCTGAACGAAACGCTTCAAGGAAAGGCGATCATAAGGTTCGTCGATGTCTGGAAACACAAGAACCTTGCGGAAGGTTACCCCCTCCGGGCGATACCGACCCAGTTCTTTTTCGACAGGGAAGGAAAGCCTTTCACTCCCTCCGAGTCAATAGGAGTTCCGATGCAGATGTATGCCACAAAGGATACGAATACGCACGTCTTTACCGTCCACGAGGGCGGCATGACGAAGGCGCAGCTCCTCGCGGCGCTGAAGGAGATGGGCGTGGAATGATCGACGGCTGGCTTGCCGCACTTTCGGAATCCATTCGTGCAGGCACGACGCTCGCGCCGCTTCTCGCCCTGCTGGCCGGATTGGCGACCTCCGTCACTCCCTGCGCACTGACGAGCGTCCCCCTCGTGATTGCCTACGTCGGAGGGACGGCTGCAGGCGACCCGCGGAAAGGGTTTGTCCTATCAGCGGTCTTCTCGGCTGGTATGGCGCTGACCTTCACGGTTCTCGGCGCCGCTGCCTCCATGCTGGGCCGGCTCATGGGGACGTCCTCCTCGTGGTGGTATATCCTCCTCGGAGTCCTCATGTTGCTCATGGGACTCCAGATACTGGAAATCTTCAATTTCCTTCCGTCGACGAACCTGCTGTCGAAGAACACAAAACGAGGGTACGCCGGAGCCTTCCTCGCGGGTGTCCTGGGCGGCTTCTTCTCGTCCCCCTGCGCCACGCCGGTCCTCGTCGTGCTGCTGAGCATCGTCGCGGGAAGCGGGGAAATCGGTCGCGGAATATTGCTGCTCCTTCTTTATTCCCTGGGGCACAGCATTCTTGTACTGGCGGCGGGAACCTCGGTCGGTTTCGCGGCGAAACTTGTCGCGAACAAAAAGTACGGTGTTTTCAGTATCGTGTTGAAGTACTGCCTCGGCGCGGGAGCGCTGCTAATCTCCTTCGCCATGTTCTATCTGGGTTTTTAAGACGAACACTCGATCTGTGAAAGAAGGGATGCAATGAATACGTTCGTCGATTCGCTTCAGTTCTTCGCGTTCATATTTCTCGAATTGACGATTCTCTTCCTCGGGGTGAGCACGCTTATCGGGCTGATCTTCGAGTACGTCTCCGACGACGCGATCCGCCGCCGGATGTCTTCGAAAGGGCTGCTCGGGAACTTCCTTGGCGCGGCGCTCGGGGCCATAACGCCCTTCTGTTCCTGCTCCACCATTCCCATGACGGTGGGCTTCCTGCGCGCCGGAGTGCCTTTCGGAGCGACGCTCTCCTTCGTCCTCGCCTCTCCTCTTCTGAACCCGATCATCATGGCCATGTTCTGGGCGTTGCTTGGGTGGAAAGCATGCCTGACGTACGGGGCCGTGACCTTCGTGATCGCGATGTTCAGCGGAATGCTGCTCGAATCCTTCGGTCTCGCCAAAGACGTGAAGAACGTCCGCGTAAGCGGAGGACACGGTGCGCGGGAGCGGCTTCCCTCGTTCTGGGCGAAACTCCGCCGGGCATTTTCGGGTGCGTGGGCCGACTTTCGGGGGGTCCTCGTCTATCTCGTCGCCGGCGTCGCCATCGGCGCCGTCATCTACGGCTACGTTCCGAACGAATTCGTCGCGAATCTCGCCGGACCGGGGAATCCCCTGGCCATACCGGTCGCCGCGATCATCGGCATTCCCCTCTACGTCCGGGCGGAAACGGTGATTCCCATAGGCGTCGCCCTGACGCAGAAGGGGATGAGCCTCGGGGCGGTGATCGCCCTCGTCATCGGAGGAGCGGGAATGAGCATCCCGGAGATGAGCATGCTTGCGGGGATTTTCAAGCCTCGCCTCGTGTGCGTCTTCGTTGCGCTGGTTTTTTCGACCGCCGTTCTGGCGGGCGTGGTCTTTAATTTCATTCAGATATAGGAGGCGGTTCTAATGACGGAAAAGAAAGAGAGTTTCTTCGGCAGGATGTTTAAAGGCGGCTGCGGATGCGGGTGCTGCAACGTGAAGATCGAAGAAGTCCCGGAAGAAGAATCAGTGAACAAAGAAACCGCGCAGGAGAAAAAGGAAGAAAAGTAAATCCTGTGGAGATGGGAATCTGGAAAGGTTTCCCATCAGGATGAAGAGGTCCGGATCGATGAAAGGGACTTCACGCTTGATCTTTTTTCATTATGTGGTATTATTGCCACATAATGGGGGGAAGGCGGTTGAAAACAAAAGAAAAGCTCCAGGAAGAAAAAGCGGCGATTCTGAAGGGGATTGCCCATCCTGTCCGGCTTCGGGTAGTGGAAGCCCTTGCCTGCCGGGAAATGTGCGTCTGCGATATAGCGGAAATGTTTCATTTTGACAGGACGACGATAAGCAAGCACCTTGCGATGATGAAAAGCCTGGGCATACTAGAGAGCCGCAAGGACGGTCTTAATGTGTATTACAGTCTGCGGATCCGGTGCCTTGCTTCCCTCCTTTCCTGCGTAGAGAAAGTTGTACTGGGAGAGAAGGTCGAGGTGGTTCTTTCACCCTGTTTGTGCGGAAGCTTACCAAACGATGAAAATGAGGAGGAGACATAGGAAATGAAGATTCAGATACTGGGAACGGGGTGCCCCAAGTGCAAAAAACTGGCTGAACTGGCTGAACGGGCTGCCGGTGAACTCGGGATAAATTTCGAGATTGAAAAAGTTACGGGAATCTCCGAAATTATAGCCTTCGGCGTGGTATCGACACCTGGACTGGCAGTAAACGGAAAGGTGCTTGCCGCAGGAAGCCTTCCCTCATTTGAAAAAGTGAAGGAGCTCCTCGCATCGGCGCAGAACTGATAAGCGAAGGACAGTCCCCCGGGGTACCGGGTTTTTTTGGACAAATTAAGTGAAGAAAATGCCACCTAGATGGAGATGAATATTTCATGAGTGACCGCAAGAAATTTTTCTGGATAGCCGCTTTCTTCCTGACCTTTTACTTCCTCCCCGAGGGGAACGAACGTGTATTGGCAGGTCTGGCGGAATCCGTGGCCATGATGTCCGACTATGCCAGGGAGCACGTTCTTCTCTGCCTGATCCCCGCATTCTTCATCGCAGGTGCCATTTCGGTGTTCGTGAGCCAGCAGTCGGTGATGAAGTACCTCGGGGCGAAGGCGAGGAAATGGATTGCCTATTCCGTGGCATCTGTCTCCGGGACGGTGCTTGCCGTCTGTTCCTGTACAGTGCTTCCCCTGTTTGCCGGAATTTACATGCGGGGTGCCGGTCTGGGCCCTGCGACAGCCTTTCTATACTCCGGACCCGCCATCAATGTTCTCGCCATCGTTCTCACGGCCCGGGTTCTCGGCCTTGAGCTGGGCATTGCGAGGGCTGTGGGAGCGGTGATCTTCAGCGTGGTGATCGGCCTTCTCATGGCCGCCATCTTCGGCAAAGAGGAACAGGTCCGCCAGGAGGGGTTCGCCCAGCTCCCGGAGGAAGAGGTCGGTCGTTCCCTGTGGAAGACGGTTGTGTACATGGCCGGCATGGTGGTGTTTCTCGTATTCGCCAATTGGGCCGCCCCGAAGACCTCCAGCGCATTCTGGGAAGGGGTTTACAACCTGAAGTGGATGCTCTCAGGGGCAGGACTCGCCGTCACGGTGCTGACCGCCCGGATGTGGTTCTCCCGGGACGAGCGGCAGGACTGGTACACGTCAACATGGGGATACGCCCTCCAGGTCATGCCCCTGCTCTTCGGCGGTGTTCTTGTGGCGGGCTTTCTCCTGGGGCGTCCCGGCCACGAGGCCCTCATCCCGAGCCGCTACGTGGCCATGCTCGTCGGAGGGAACTCTCTCGGGGCAAATTTCTTCGCCTCGGTATCCGGCGCGTTCATGTATTTCGCAACCCTCACCGAAGTGCCCATACTCCAGGGACTTATCGGGGCCGGCATGGGCAAGGGGCCGGCCCTCGCCCTGCTTCTGGCGGGTCCGGCCCTCTCCCTGCCCAGCATGCTGGTCATCAACAGCATTCTGGGGCCCAGGAAGACGGGAACGTATGTCGTCCTGGTTGTCCTTCTGTCCACAGCGGCGGGCATGCTGTTCGGCATGATGTTTTCCTGACGGTATAGGTGGAGTTTTTTAGAGACGGACGGCGGGAATGCCCGGTACGGACCGGGGCCTTCCAGACTCCTTCCCTGAAAAGAAAAAAAAGGCTCCGGCATTTTGCCGGAGCCTTTTCTCATCAATGGTGGGCGATACTGGGATCGAACCAGTGACCTCTTCCGTGTGAAGGAAGCGCTACTTCCGCTGAGCTAATCGCCCGAAACACGCGGTATTATACCGTGCCTCGGGCCCCTTTGCAAGCCGAAAAATCTTTGGAAGACATCGTTTTGGTTCATCATTCTCCAGGAAACCTTACTGAATTTTTGATAGAAATTACGGCGGAAGGGAACTTAAATCCCTTCCTATTTTTTCTATGAGGAGTATAATCGGTGCGGCAGGTGATGGTTAAGTGACCGATATTTCAGACTTGGGACTGGTTTCCGACCTGTGGGAATACTGGGGCTTTTCCCCCTGGAATTCCGACGGAATGAAAGGGGTTTGCCGAAGGGTTACATTCGTAAAGAGTGCGCTGATAGGCGAGGTTTGCAGATACTACGCGGATGACTACATCATTTGGAGCCACCACGGGAAGGCGGACAGGCAGCGGATTCTAAAAAGCTGCAGGCCCCAGCCCGACCTCATGACGCAGCGCTATCTTTTCGTTGAGGGAGCGGAATCAGCTGAGAAATGTTCCATCCGGTCGTTTCTTTTCGGGTTCCGCGGGTATGCGGAGGTACACACCTTTACGCCCGGGGGACGCTTTGAAAAACGGGTCAAGGATCTTGCCCCCCTCGTGGATAAAGCGCTGGAACTTCTCCGCTCACGGAAAAGCGAGTCTGGAGGTGGTGTACTGGAAAAATAGCGGTTCCATCCATTTTTTCACACTCTTTTCATATTTTCGGAGGTGAATGATTTGCTCGCAATCCTGTTCCTTATTGCTATCGTCTTGTTTGCAATTTGTTATAAGGTGTATGGTTCGTACATGGCCGGGGTATACGATCTGAACGACAACAATCCGACCCCTGCTGAAGCGATGTTTGACGGTATCGACTACTGCCCGGCCCATCCGGCCGTCCTTCTGGGTCACCATTTCGCATCCATCGCCGGCGCAGGCCCCATAGTCGGTCCCATCACCGCAGCCGCCATGTTCGGCTGGCTGCCGGCCTACCTGTGGTGCCTTATCGGCTCCGCTTTCATCGGCGGTCCCCACGACATGGGCGCCCTCGTGGCATCCATGCGCCATGACGGCAAATCGGTGGGAGAAGTTGTGGACAAATGGATCGGGCGGAGAGGCAAGGTCCTCTTCCTCTGCTTCACCATCCTTGCCCTCATCCTCGTGGTCGCCGTGTTCCTGCAGCTTTCCGCAGGATCCTTCGCGGCAGACCCCGCTGTGGCCTTCTCGGCCTCCCTGTACATCGGCATGGCCCTTCTGTTCGGCGTGCTGATCTACAAGTATCGCGTGCCCCTGTGGCTCATGACCGTGGTCATGGTCCCTATCGTCATCTACGCCTGCTGGTACGGCAACTACTCTCCCTGGGTTGCAACAGTTTTCCAGCTTCCTATGGAGACCTGGCGCTGGGCCCTTGTGGGCTACATCTTCTTCGCGTCTGTCCTTCCCGTATGGCTTCTTCTCCAGCCCCGGGATTACCTTGCCTCCTACTTCCTCTATTTCGCGGTCATCATCGGTGCCATCGGCATGATCATGGGCAGGGGCGAGAACTTCCAGGTCGTTCTTCCTGCCTTCAAGGGATTCGTGGCCAACGGGCAGTACATCTGGCCCATGCTCTTCATCATCGTTGCGTGCGGCGCAGTGTCCGGTTTCCACTCCCTGGTCGGCAGCGGCACCACCTCCAAGCAGCTGAAGAAAGAGAAGGACACGGTTCTCGTGGGCTACGGC
The DNA here is from genome assembly GCF_004366815.1 of Aminivibrio pyruvatiphilus. Taxonomy (NCBI): domain Bacteria; kingdom Thermotogati; phylum Synergistota; class Synergistia; order Synergistales; family Aminobacteriaceae; genus Aminivibrio; species Aminivibrio pyruvatiphilus. The sequence goes on from NZ_SORI01000001.1 coordinate 337,960, forward strand.
TCCATGCTGCTTGAAGGCGTCGTGGCAGTCATTGCCATCGGCACGGTCATGCTGAGCGGCGTCATCGCAAAGGGCGGCCCCACCATCACCTACGCCGAGGGCTTCGGAAAGTTCGCGGCCATCGTCGGTATCGACCCCAAGGTCGGCATGTCCCTGGGGCTCCTGGCCATCAACTCCTTCCTTCTTACCTCCCTTGACACGGCCACCCGTTTGACCCGCTACCAGATCCAGGAGCTTTCCAACATGAAGGTGGACAAGTACACTGCCACCATCATCACCATTGCTGCGGCCATGGCCCTTCTGCTCACAAAGACCCACGGTCCCACCGGCAACGTCATACCCGCCTGGGCTGCGATCTGGCCCATTTTCGGTGCGTCCAACCAGCTTGTTGCGGCCCTTGCTCTTCTGGCCATCGGCGTCTGGGTTGCCAAGGGACTGAAAAAGAACAACCAGTTCGCCATGGTTCCCATGTGGTTCATGCTTGTGACCACCGTGGCGGCCCTGGGCATCATGATCAAGGACAACCTCGCCTACGCCAGCCCGAACTACGTCCTCGTGGTTCCTTCCATCATTCTCCTTGTCCTTGCCCTGTTGATGGTCTTTGAATCCATGAAGGCCCTGAAGCAGGCCCAGAAGGATCTGTAAAGGTCAGACCGGCAGAAAAGAGAGGGAAGGCCGTTATTCGGCCTTCCCTCTTCTGTATTCCGAAAAAGTGTTTCTGCGGTGCATGCTTACGGTTATTTGCCGCTTTTTCCCACGCTGAACGACTTGGCGCTCCAGGACTTCCCCCGCTTTCTGTTGGCGGCGTCGAGCACTTCTACGAACCTGCTCCCGCACCTGGGACATCTCATGGCTGCCGCCTTTTCTTCCAGTTCAAATTCGCTTTTGCACGACAGGCATCGAAATTTTCCCATGGAAAATCACCTCCGCATTTTTTCCGGCATTGATGAAATGCTCGTGTATCGGCAAAAGAACTTATCCCATATTATACCAGATCGCCCCGGAGAGGAAAGGTCTCCGCACCTGCCTGTGCCAGAGGGTATAATAAGTCCAGCTTGAAATCGAAGGGAGGACGAACATGCTCTTTTCATCGCTGAAGGAGAGGCGGGACGTCTGCTGCGTCCTGTGCGGAGCCGCGGGGCTGGGTATCCAGACCGTGGAGGACATGCTGGCGGGAATCATAGTGGACGAAGGTTTTTGCGTCTTCGGATCCAGGGAGTACATGTCCCGCGTCCGGGGCGGGAACAACTCCACCGAGCTCCGGATAGCCTCCGAACCCGTGGATGCCCTGATCGACAGGATAGATATTCTCGTTGCCCTGAGCCGGAACGTTCGCAGGAACATCCTGGAGAGGATCACCGCCGGCACGGTCATTCTCGGAGACAGGGAGGAACTGAAGGGGGAGCTTGAAGACCTCGGAGCCTCCTATGTGGACATTCCCCTGTCGTCCATGGCGAAAGAGGCCGGGGGAAAGATCTACTCCAACTCCATCGCCGCCGGTGTCCTCCTCGGAGTGCTCGGACTGGGAACGGAAGGAGCGGAGGCTTTTTACAGGAAGCGGTTCGCCGGTAAGGACGACGTGGTGGCACGCAATATCGGAGCTGTCAGGAAGGGGTACGAACTGGGCCTTCCTCTTGCCGGTGAAGGAGGCGTACTGCAGGGCCGGTCCAGGAACCCGGGAGGGCGGAAGGTCATACTCAACGGGAGCGATGCCGTTTCCCTGGGAGCCATGGCGGCAGGCTGCAATTTCGTCACCGCCTATCCCATGTCCCCGGCGACGGGGGTGCTCTCCTTCTTCGCGAAGCACGCCGGAAAAGCGGGAGCGGTGGTGGAGCAGGTGGAGGACGAGCTCGCCGCCATAAACATGGCGGTGGGGGCTTCCTATGCGGGAGCCCGCCCCCTGGTGACTACCTCAGGGGGAGGTTTCGCCCTCATGGCGGAGGGGCTCAGCCTGGCGGGCGTCATGGAGGCCCCGGTGGTGGTGCACCTTTCTCAGAGACCGGGCCCTGCCACGGGCATGGCCACCCGGACGGAGCAGGCGGACCTGGAGCTTGCCCTTTATTCCGGCCACGGCGAATTTCCGCGGGCTTTGTTTGCCCCCGGAACCATGGAGAGTGCCTTCAGGCTGACCCAGAAAGCCTTTGAAATAGCACTGCAGTACCAGACGCCGGCCATCGTGCTGACGGACCAGTATTTCATGAACGCCTTCTACAACCTGGATTCGGACGCCCTCGAGTGGCTGGAGGAGCCCTCCCCGGTCCCGGAGACGGCGGCGGAGTACCGGCGCTACGAGGATACCGCTGACGGCTGCTCGCCCTTCGGCGTTCCCGGCTGGGGAAAGGGCATCGTGGGGGCGGACAGCCACGAGCACGACGAGGTGGGGCACGTCTACGAGGACTTCGATCTCAGGACCAGGATGCAGGACAAGCGGATGCGGAAGTTCGCGGGAATGGAGGAGTGTGCCCTTCCCCCGGTGCTGGTCGGACCGGAATCCTTCTCGAACCTGGTGATCTGCTGGGGATCCACCTTCCCCATCGTCCGGGAAGCCCTCGAATGTCTCGGGCGGGACGACACGGCCCTGCTGGCCTTCGAACAGGTGTGGCCCCTCTCGCCGTCCGCCGGGGATCTTCTGCGGAAAGCGTCGTTCACCGCCGTGGTGGAGGGAAACAGCACCGGCCAGTTCGCCGGGCTGCTTCGGAAAACCTTCGGCGTGGCGGCGGACCGCACGGTGCTGAAATACAACGGACTTCAGTTCTCTGTGGAAGAGGTCGCGGACAGGCTCGGCGAAATTCTTCCCGGCAAAGGAGGCGGCAGATGATGGACTCCACGGCATTCGATCTTCCGGGAATTGATCTTTCGTGGTGCCCCGGATGCGGGGATTTCAAAATCCTCGACTCCATCAAGAAGGCCCTTGCCGAGCTCGGTCTCGGGCCCCTGGACGTGGTCATGGTCTCGGGGATAGGGCAGGCGGCAAAAACACCCCATTACATGAAGGCCCATTTTTTCAACGGCCTCCACGGACGGGCCCTCTCCAACGCAACGGCCATCAAGGCGGCAAACCCCGCCCTGGAGGTCATCGCCGTGGGAGGGGACGGCGACATGTACGGCGAGGGCGGGAATCATTTCACCCATACCATCAGGCGGAATCCCGGGATCACCAACCTTGTGTTCAACAACATGGTCTACGGCCTCACAAAGGGGCAGGCTTCACCCACGAGCCCGAGGGGATTCCGCACCTCCGTCCAGGTGGACGGGGTCCATGCACAGCCCTTCAACCCTCTGGCAGCCGCCCTGGTACAGGGAGCGACCTTCGTGGCCCGGGCCTTCGCCGGAAACGGCGACCAGACAAAGGAAATCATCAAGAGGGCCGTCCGACACAAGGGATACGCCCTGGTGGACATCTTCCAGCCCTGTGTTTCCTTCAACTCCGTGAATACCTACAAGTGGTTCATGGACAACACCTACACCCTGGAGGGGCATGAGGAGGAGGATTTCGGCAAGGCCATGGAGCTGGCCCTCCTCCAGGAAGGTCCCTTCCCCCTGGGCGTTCTCTACAGGAAGGAAGGGGTTCCCCTTTTCGAGGAAACCCTGGCGGCCTACCGGAAGGACGACCGGCCTCTCTTCCGCCGGGAGGCGCCCCGGAAGGCAGTGAAGGAGCTGCTGGCCTCTATGGCCGGTTAAGAAAGGGAGGAAACGGACATGAAGGAAGGAAACGGGCTCCCCCCGTTCCGCCTCTCCGACGGAGACGGGAAAGAATGGACGGCGGCGGATTTTGAAGGCAGATGGCTTGTCCTCTTTTTCTACAGCAAGGACAATACCTCGGGGTGAACCAGCGAAGTGAGGGACTTTGCGGACAGGATGCCCGCATTTGAAGCACTGCACTGCGCAGTGGCAGGAATCAGCCCCGATTCGCCGGAGAGCCACCGGAAATTTGCCGAAAAACTGGGCATTTCCTTCCCCCTTCTGAGCGATCCGGACCACGGCTTCATTGAAGCCTGCGGATTCTGGGCGGCCAAGAAAATGTACGGCAGGGAATACATGGGAGTGGAGCGTTCCACCGTCATCGCGGATCCCGGCGGGAAGGCCGTGAAGACCTTCAGGAAGGTGAAGGTGGCCGGGCACGCCGATGAGGTTCTCGAGGCACTGAAGGGACTGGCCGTCTGACGCGCGGAACGGATGAGGCGGAGATTTTTTCCGCCTCTTTTCCGTCATGCCGTATCAGAGGGTGCAGATCCGGAGGATGCCGCCGGTCTCGGCGGGGGGCAGAAGCCGGATCATTTCCTCAGGCGTGAGTCCCGTTTCGGGGTGCCTCCATTCCGGGGCAATCTGGGCCAGGGGCAGGAGCACGAAGGCCCTTGCCGCCATTTCCCGGTGTGGGACGGTCAGCCGGTCCGACCGGACAGTCAGCCCGTCGTAAAAAAGAATATCCAGGTCGATGACCCGGGGCCCCCACCGTTTTTCCGGGGTCCTGCCCAGGGCGCCTTCCATCTGTTTCAGCAGATCGAGGAGATCCTCGGGGAGGAGGCTGGTTTCCGCCAGGACACAGGCGTTCAGAAAGCGGGGCTGGTCTTCCACGCCCCAGGGAGGGGTTTCAAATACGTCGCTGGAGGCAAGGACGGCAAGGCCGGCGTTCCTGAGCAGAGACACTGCCTTCCGGAGGAGGAGCAGCCGGTCTCCGAGGTTGCTGCCCAGGGAAAGGCCCACGGTGCTCATTCCCGGCACTCCCCGATGGCGCCGAGCATGGAGAGAACCCGGACATTTTCCTCCACGTCGTGAACCCGGACGAGGGCTGCATGGTGCAGTCCGCAGAGCGCCGTGACCGCCAGAGTGCCCTCCAGCCGATCCTCCGGGGCGTCAAGACCGAGGGTCGCGCCGATGAATCCCTTTCTCGAATGGCCGATGAGCAGGGGGCGTCCGAAAACGCGGAACGCGTCCAGATTCCTCAGGATCCTGAGGTTGTCCTCTCGGCGCTTGCCGAATCCCAGTCCCGGGTCGAGGATGATCCGCTCCGCCGGAATTCCCGCCTTTTCGGCCAGGGAGAGCCGTTCCTCGAAATAGCGGAGGATGTCCCCCACGGTGTCTTCGTATTTGGGGTCTTTCTGCATGTCCCGGGGCGTCCCCTGGATGTGGGAGAGGACGAGGGCCGCTCCTGATTCCGCCACCGCTCCGGGGAGATCGGGGTCGAAGCCCAGGCCCGAAATGTCGTTGATGATGTCGGCTCCTGCCCGGACGGCTTCGAGGGCTACTTTTGCCTTCCAGGTGTCGGCGGAGATCACCGTCTCCGGAAAGGCCTTCCGGACGGCCGCGACGGCGGGGAGAAGCCGTCCCGTTTCCTCCGCTTCCGGCACCGGGTCCGAGCCTGGGCGGGTGGATTCCGCTCCGAGGTCGAGAACGGCTGCGCCTGCTGCAACCATGGACCGCGCCCGGGAGAGGAGGTCGTCCTCAGGCGGGATCCGGCTCTTTGCGTAAAAGGAGTCGGAGGTCAGGTTCAGGATGCCCATGACGGCGGTCCGTTTCCCGAGGGAAAGGACTCTGCCCTCCCGGAAGGAAAATGTCCAGGCGGACCTGTCCATGCCGGCAAGAGCCCGGGACAGGCCTTCTCTGATTCCGGGAAGGCCCCAGCAGGGGAGGGCCCCCAGTTTCTCCGTCAGTGACCGGAGCTGCCCCGGGGTCCCCAGGAGGAGCACGGCGCTCTCTGACGCCTCGCAGGAGATGACGCCCCGGTTCACCACGGCGTCCCCGCCGCGGGCGAGCAGCTCCTGCTTCAGGAAGGCCGCCGCCCGGAAGTCGGCTTTCGGAATAAACAGGGAAAGAAGATCCCTCTTGGGTTCGAAGTACGCGTTGGAGCGAGGGTCGGCGCCGATGAGGCGCAGTGCCGCGAGGAGGTCTTCACGGCTTTGTGCAGGAAGCGGGTAAGCGATCACGGCGGGAGCTCCTTCCCGGGAATGTGGGCAGTGCCGTTCCGATGATATAGTGTCCCTTCGGGGCGGTCAAGGGTCCATTCCTCCCGTTCCTCACACCCATTCGGTGGTGAAGCCGGAAAGGTGGTCCGTCCGATTCAGCGAGAAGAGGGAATAGCCGTGGAGATCATCGTGGACAAGGATGGAGTAGGACGCTGTGTCCATATGGACCTTCCAGAAGTAGGGCGACGCTATGCCGAGGCAACCGGCGAGAAGAGGCTTGATGACCGTTCTGTGGGTGACTGCTGCGAAGGTTCCGCCCCGGTATTTCGCCACTGCCCTGTCGAGGGCCGCCATGGAGCGCCTCATTACTTCGTCCATGGATTCCGCTCCCTCCACGGAGAGCTCCTCGGGATTTTCCAGCCACATTTTCCACTGCTCAGGATAGAGCTCCGCGATTTCCGTCTTGGGACGGCCTTCCCAGATCCCGAGGCAGGTGTTGTTGAAACCATCGTCCTCCTCCACCTGGATGGAACAGGCGGCGGCGATGGCCTGGGCGGTGCTTTTTGCCCGAAGCAGGGGGCTCGTCACCACCGCTTCAGGGCGGAAGGGGCGAAGGGCGGTCCCGAGCTCGGCTGCCTGCCGGAGGCCCCGTTCGTTGAGAGGAAAGTCCACCCTTCCCCGGAAAAGGCCCTCGATATTTCCCCGGCATTCGCCGTGCCGCGCCAGAAGTATGGTGGTTCGTTCAGGTTCTTTCATTCTGCATCCTCCCTTGTCCGGCCGGGAAGCGGCCGGAAAATGGAAAAATCCGTCTGACCAGTCTTGACAATAATATCACGGATTGTTACTCTACCTCTCGGTGGAATCGTGTTGGCACTCATATCGAAAGAGTGCTAACGAGCGGGAGGTGGCGTCATGCTTACCGAGCGGCAGCTCGAAATCGTGCTGTCAGTAGTGTATGAGTATATCCAGACCGGCGAGCCCGCCGGTTCGAGGACCATATCGAAAAAATACCTCCGGGGAAGCAGCCCGGCCACCATCCGCAACGAGATGGCCGACCTGGAGGAGATGGGGTATTTCTACCAGCCCCACACGTCCGCCGGGAGGCTCCCCACGTCGAAGGCCTACCGCCTCTACGTGGACTCCATCATGCAGCGCCGCCGTTCGGCCCCCGCAGAGACGGAAAAATGGAAGAAGGAAATCCGGGAGCGCAGGCAGGGAGTGGACTCCATTCTCGGCTATGTGTCCCAGCTTCTGGGAAAAGCCACTAACTGTGTCGGCGTGGCCGCCCTCTCAGCCCTGGGGGAAGTGCAGATCCAGCGGGTGAATTTCGTCCGGCTCGGGGGAAGCACCGTCCTGGTGCTCATCGTCCTGGAGGGCGGGTTGGTGCATCATGCCAACATCCAGCTTCCCTGCGAGATCTCCCCGGATATTCTGGACGACCTCGCCAGGAAGATTTCCGCCGTGGCGTGCGGCCACCCCTGGGGACAGGTTCGGGACGCCCTCTTCACCTACGTTCTCGACGGCCTGGAGCGGGTCTGGGATACCTGCAGGGAGGCCCTGGTCCAGATGGACGCCATTCTTAACAGGAGGAACTCCCGGCTGTTCGTCGGCGGGGCGCAGCACATCCTGAATCTCCCCGACTTCCAGGACATCGGAAAGTTCCAGACGGTGCTGTCCCTCCTGGAGCAGGAGCAGGCCCTGGCGGACATGGTGGAACGCTACAGTATCAAGCAGGGTGTCTCCGTGACCATAGGAGAGGAAATTTCGGAAGAAATGAAGGAATGTTCCCTGGTCCTCGTCCCCGCGCCAGGATACGGGCGCAGGACCATTCTGGGCCTCATAGGCCCCCTGAGGATGGACTACGAGAAATCCATCTCCATCCTCGAGACCATTGCTGAAGACCTTGACGATTCCCTTGTGAACTGAACCGCCGAAAGGAGAAGGAACCATGAGCAGGAAAGAAAAGGACAGGGCCGCGGAGCGGCCTGAAGATATGCCCCGGGAGGTGCAGGAGGCGGAAACGCTTCTGCCGGAGGGTACCCCGGAGGAGACTGCCACCGAAGATGAGTGCGGCGCTCCGGAGGCTGCGGATTTCCACGCTCTTATAGCAGACCTCGAGGAGCGCAACAGGGAGCTGGCTTCAGCCCTTGCCGCGGCCCGGGCTGACTTCTTCAACTACAGGAAGAGGATCGAGCGGGACCGGCAGAGGGAGCGGGTCATGGCCGGAGAAGAAAAGGCCATGGAATTCCTGCCGGTGCTGGACAACCTCGATCGGGCTCTCGCCGCGGAGGGTGCCGCAGACGGCAGAAGTATCCTTCAGGGGGTGACCATGGTGCGGCGCCAGTTTCTGTCCGTGCTCGAAAGTATGGGCGTGGAGAGGATTCCCACCGTGGGGATGCCCTTCTCTCCCGAGATCCACGAAGCCGTGGCCGCCGAGGAGACGGACGATCCGGAAAAGAACGGCATCATCACCGGGGAGATCCAGCCGGGATACCGCTCCGGGGAACGGGTGCTCCGCCCGGCGAAGGTGAAAGTGGCATCCTGCGCGCAGCAAGTGACCGAATGACCGAATGAGCCTTCGGGCCCGTATTTGATTTTTTACACTTCATGAGGTGAGATGAATGTCGAAAGTAGTAGGAATTGACCTTGGAACAACCAACAGCTGCATCGCCGTTCAGGAGGGTGATGTTACGACCATCATCCCCAGTTCGGAGGGAAACCGCACCACCCCGTCGGTGGTGGCCTTCACGAAGGAAGGGGAACGTCTCGTTGGCCAGCTCGCGAAACGGCAGGCCATCGTAAACGGCGACCGCACCGTCCTTTCCATAAAGAGGGAAATGGGAACGGACCACAAGGTGGAGATCGACGGGAAGAAGTACACCCCCCAGGAGATTTCCTCCATGATCCTGCAGAAGATGAAGAGGGACGCCGAGGACTACCTCGGAGAACCCGTGACCAGGGCGGTGATCACCGTTCCCGCCTACTTCACCGATGCCCAGCGGCAGGCCACCAAGGACGCCGGGTCCATCGCCGGCCTCGAGGTTCTCCGGATCATCAACGAGCCTACGGCCGCCTGCCTCGCCTACGGGGAGAACAAGCAGGGAGAGCACAAGATCCTGGTGTTCGACCTCGGCGGCGGCACCTTCGACGTGTCCATCCTCGACGTGGGGGAGGGCGTGTTCGAGGTGCTCGCCACAGCGGGTGACAACCGTCTGGGCGGCGACGACTGGGACATGCGCATCGTCAACTGGATGGTCGAGGAGTTCAAAAAGAGCGAGGGCATCGACCTCCGGAACGACCGCATGGCCGGGCAGCGTCTCCGGGAAGCGGCCGAGAAGGCCAAGGTGGAGCTTTCCTCCATGCCGGAGACCACCATTTCCCTGCCCTTCATCACCGCCAACGCCTCGGGCCCCAAGCACCTCGAGATGAACCTCTCCAGGGCTAAATTCGAGGAAATGACCGCCGACCTGCTGGAGCGGACGGTGAAGCCCACCCGCCAGGCCCTGCAGGACTCTGGCCTGTCCGCCGGCGAAATCGACAAGATCCTGCTCGTGGGCGGCTCCACCAGGATGCCCATGGTCCAGAGGAAGATAAAGGAACTTCTCGGCAAGGATCCCACCAAGGGAATCAACCCCGACGAATGCGTCGCCGCGGGCGCGGCCATCCAGGGCGCCATCCTCGCCGGAGACCACAAGGATATCGTCCTCGTGGACGTGACGCCCCTCTCCCTGGGCCTCGAGACCCTCGGCGGCGTCTTCACCAAGGTCATCGAGAGAAACACCGCCATCCCCGTGTCCAAGAGCCAGGTCTTCACCACCGCGGGCAACAACCAGACCCAGGTGGAGATCGTGGTGCTCCAGGGAGAGCGGGCCATGGCCGCCGACAACGTGAAGCTCGGCACCTTCGTCCTCGACGGCATTCCTCCGGCACCCCGGGGCATCCCCCAGATCGAGGTGACTTTCAACATCGACGTGAACGGCATCCTGAACGTGGCAGCCAAGGACAAGGGCACCGGCAAGGCCCAGAACATCTCCATCCACTCGTCCAACCTGTCGAAGGACGACATCGAGCGGATGAAGACCGATGCCGAGACCTTCGAGGAAGACGACAAAAAGAAGCGCGAGACGGCCGAGACCCGGAACGAGGCCGACAGCGCAGCCTACGGCGCTGAACGGCTGATGTCAGAGAACGGCGACAAGATGACCCCCGAGGAGAAGGGGGCCATAACCTCGGCCATGGAAGAGGTGCGCCGCCTGCTGTCCGGCGAGGATCTCGACGCCATCCGGTCGGCGAAGTCGAAGCTCGAGAAAGCCGTGCAGGACTTCTCGACCAGGCTCTACTCCCAGGCGTCGGCCCAGGGGGATGGGGGGAACGGCGGGAGCGCGGGCGCCCCGGACGGGGAGACCGTGGACGCTGAATTCAGCGATCAGGGCCAGGCGTAGGAGTGACCGAAGATGTACGGCCGGGGAGAGACCGACGATCTGTACCAGGTGCTCGGGGTTTCGCGGGACGCCTCCGCGGCTGAGATCAAGAAGGCGTACAGGCAGCTGGTGCGGAAGTACCACCCTGACGCCAACCCCGGAAACAAGGAAGCGGAAGAGCATTTCAAGAAGATAAACCAGGCCTATGAAATTCTGAGCGATGCCCAGAAGCGGGCCCAGTACGACCAGTTCGGCACCGTGGGCGACATGCCCGGAGGAAGCCCCTTCGACGGATTCGGCGGAGGTGTGGGCGACATCTTCGGCGATATTTTCGACAATCTCTTCGGGGGCGCGGGAGGCCGGAGAAGGACCAGCCCCAACGCCCCCCGGAGGGGAGCCGACCTCGAGATGGAAACGGAGGTCACCCTCCTCGAAGCAGCAGGGGGCGTGACCAGGGAGTTCCAGATCCCCCGGTGGGAGTCCTGCGGGGAGTGCGGCGGCTCCGGCGCGAAGGCCGGGACCTCTCCCGAGACCTGCCCGGCCTGCGGCGGCAGAGGGCAGGTTGAGACAAAACAGCACACGCCCTTCGGCCAGTTCGTGACGGTAAACGCCTGTCCCCGCTGCAACGGCGCGGGCAGGGTTGTAAAGGAAAAATGCCCGTCCTGCGGCGGCGCAGGGCGTACCCGGAAGACCCACAGGGTGGAGGTGAAAATCCCCGCCGGGGTGGATACGGGCACCAGGCTCCGCATCGCCGGCGAAGGTGAGCCCGGGACCAACGGAGGTTCTTCCGGCGACCTCTTTCTGGTGGTCTCGGTGGAGGAACACCCCGATTTCAAGAGGGACGGCGCGGACCTCCACACCAGGCTGGTCCTCTCCTTCCCCCAGGCGGCCCTGGGATGCACGGTGCCGGTTCCGGTCCTCTCGGGCGAACCGGAGAATCTTTCCATTCCGGCGGGAACCCAGCCCGGAAAGGTTTTCACTCTCCGGGGGAAGGGAATGCCCCGGCTTCGGGGGGCCAGGGGAACGGGGGATCTTCACGTCCACGTCGTGGTGGATGTGCCGAAGAAGCTGACAGACCGGCAGCGGGCCCTCCTCGAGGAGCTGGCCCGGGAGATGCGGGTGGAAGTGGAGGACTCCGGGGTTTTCGGCAAGTTTTTCCGCAACCTCTTCGACTCCTAGGCAACCGGTCCCGGGGGATATCCGTCCCGCCTCCCTGTCAAAACCGCTCCTCATCTGGTACACTTTTTCTGTTTAAGGGAGGCTTAAGCCTCCCTTACTTCATATTCCCGGAGGAGATTTTCCATGACGAATACGACAGACAGCTACTGGTGGTATGTCACCCTGGAAGGAGGCCCCGGGAGTGAGGAAGTGCTCGCATCCCTCGCTGAAATGTCGGGAAGCATCGGGTCGGAGGAGAGCGGGGCAGGCAGCTCAGCCCTCATCAGGGCCTATTACCGCACATCCCAGGACCTGGGGTTCTGGGTTGAGCGGCTGGAAGAAGCCCTCAGCCCCTGGCCGGAGATCAAAATCGCCGACATGGGGAAAATAGAGAACAAACAGTGGCACACCGACTGGAAAGACGCCTTTCCCCCCCTCCCCGTGGGGGAGAGGCTGGTGGTGCTCGCCCCGTGGCACAGGGGTACCGAGCCGGCGGACAGGATGCCCCTGTACATTTACCCCGGCTCCGCCTTCGGCACAGGCTACCACGAGAGCACCCAGATCGTGCTCACCCTGATGGAAAAACTCTCCCTCGAGGATGCGGAGGGTGCCGACATCGGCACCGGGTCGGGCATTCTCGCCATTGCGGCCGTCAAGTTGGGCGCAGCCAGGGTGCGGGCGAGGGACCTGGACCCGGCCGTCCTGTCCGAAGTCCGGCACAACCTGGAACTCAACGGCATCGAGCCCGGCAGGGTGGACCTCGAGGAAGGGAACCTCCTGGACGGCATGGAAGGGCCGGTGAACCTCCTCACGGCGAACATCATCATCGAACCCCTCCTTGACATGCTCCCCTCTGTGCCGGGAATGCTGGCACCAGGCGGCCGGGCGCTCTTCTCCGGACTCCTGGCGAAGGAGCGGGACCGCTTTCTGGCCGCCCTGGAGGAGCAGGGACTGCGGATCGTGGACGAACTGGTGATCAACGACTGGTGGGGAGTTGTGGCTGCACGGAATGATGAACAGCCTGGAAGGTAAGAAAATCTGGATCTGCTCCCTCGGGTGCCGCTCCAACCAGTATGAGGGGGAGGCCCTCGCCAACGCCTTTGCCGACGCCGGCGCCGAGCTCGTGGATTCACCGGAGGGGTGCGACGGGGCGGTGCTGGTGAGCTGCACCGTCACTGCCATGGCGGACAAGAAATGCCGGCAGGCGGTCCGAAGGGCCCGGAGGCTTTCCCGGAATGCCGTGATAGCAGCCTGCGGATGCTGGGCCCAGAAGATCACCAGGGAAGAAGCCGCTTCCCTGGGTATCGCCGTAGTGGTGGGCAACAGGCGCAAGGGCGAGCTGCCGGGTATGCTCGCCGCTGCCCTTGGCGGGGAATCTCCTTCCTTTGCCGAAGACCGGATCGATGTATTGCGGTCGAGGGAATGGGACGATCTTTCCCTCACCCGCCCGCTGCTCCATACCCGGGCCTTCGTGAAGATCCAGGATGGCTGCAACCATTTCTGCTCCTACTGTGCCATCCCCTATGTGCGGGGGTTTCCCGTGAGCCGCGACCCCGGCGATGTCCTCGCCGAAATAGAGCGGATCGCCGCTTCGGGCTGCCCCGAGGTGGTGCTCACGGGAGTCCACCTCGGTCTGTACGGGAAGTACGGCTCCATCTCGCTGGCGGAGCTCGTCCGCCGTGTTGCCTCAGTGGAGGGGGTACGCAGGATCCGGTTCGGTTCTCTCGAACCCTTCGGACTTGACGACGAGCTTCTGGAAACCCTGGCGGCCGCGCCCGGCTTTTGCCGGCACCTCCACCTGCCCCTCCAGAGCGGAAGCGGCACCGTATTGGGACGGATGAAACGGGGCTACGGCCCGGAGGAATTCCTGGCCCTGTCGGAGAAGGCCAGAAACTTCCTTGGCGACGACCTCCACATCAGCACCGACGTTCTCGTGGGGTTTCCCGGTGAGAGCGAAGGGGATTTTGCCGACACCCTTTCCCTGATGAAAGCATGCCGCTTCGGCAAGGTACATGTATTTCCCTTCTCGCCAAGGGAAGGGACGGAGGCATGGTCCTACCCCGGCAGGGTCCCCCGGGACACGGTGCTGCGCAGATCCAGTGAAGCTCTTTCCGCCGCCGATGACCTGCTGGCGCGGTACGCTTTGCGGTGGGTGGGAACCGATGTTGCCGTCCTCGCCGAGGAGACGGCGGGGAACTCCTTCCAGGGACTGACCCCCTCCTTCCTGAGAGTGGTGGCCAAGGGCAGGGCGGAGCGGGGAGAGGAGCTGCCGGTGAGGATCACCCGGATCTCCGGCGATTCCCTGAGAGGGCGGAGGATTCCGTGAAGACCGCCGGCCCGCCCCCCCGGGAAGACGGTCCCGTTCTCGGAATCGACCTCGGAACAAGGTACGCCCTGTGCGCCGTTTTTGACGGCGTCCAGGGACCCGTGGTCGTCCCGAACCGCTGGGGAAAAAGGTCCACTCCATCGGTGACGGCGTGGACGGGAAGCGGATGGACCGCGGGAGAAACCGCCGCGGCGGGGGAGATGAAGCATCCCTCCACCACGTGGTGGGACCTGAAGCGCAAGGTGGGCACACCGTGGAAAGGGCGGTGCGGCCGGGCCTCCGTGTCCGCCGAGGATGCCCTCGTGCCGCTGCTGACCCTTCTCAGGGAGGACGGGGAAGCCTTTCTCGGCGCCTTTGTCGAGGCCTGCGTCCTCGCCGTTCCGGCCTCTTTCAGCTTTGCCGAGAGGTCGGCCATGGCACGGGCCGCCCGCTCGGCCGGCTTTTCACGGTCGAGGATCGTGAACGAACCCACGGCGGCCGCCCTTGCCTTCGGATCGTCAGGGAGATTTCTCATCCTCGACTACGGCGCGGGCACTGTGGACCTGTCGGTGGTGGAGTGCGGCGGCGGGGTCTGGCAGGTTATCGAGAGCAGGGGAACTCCCTCCTGCGGCGGCCGGGATTTCGACGCCGCCCTGGCACTGCTCCTTGCGGAAAAGACAGGCACGAACCCCGGAGGAGCGGATTCGCCCCTTTACCGCCTTCTGCTCTCTGAAGCCGAGGATGTCAAGATCGCCCTCTCGGGATGCCTCTCCCATGAGTGGTCCCCTCCGGCAGCCCCCGGAGCCGCCTCCGTAACGGTCACCCGAAGGGAGTTCGAAGGGCTGGTCAGGCCGTCCCTGGAACGGGTTGTTGCCATGGCGGAATCTCTCTGGAAGGAACACGAACCGTCGAAGCTCCTGCTGGTCGGAGGAGGAAGCAGGATTCCCCTCCTGAGAACCCTTCTCGCCGAACGGGTGGCCAGGCCGGAACACCTCAGCCGGTGCCCCGACGAGGCGGTGGTCATCGGGGCTGCCCTGTACGGCAGCCAGGCCAGGACGGAGCGGCTGCTCCTGGATGTACTGTCGGACAACCTGGGCATTCTCGCCGCCGACGGAACCCCCGTCCCGCTGCTGGAGAAGGGCATGCATCTCCCTGTAAGGGCTGAGAAAAAATTCTCCAGCGTCGGGAGCGGCCCTTTCACCCTCAGGGTTTTCCAGGGGGACCGGGGGAGGGTCATCTCCACCGTGAGGATTTCTGACGCCGGAAAGGGAGAGGTCATCGTCCTCGTCTTCGCCGTCGACTCGGGTGGACTGCTCCGGATCGACATCCGCAGGGAGGACGGGCGCACGGCGGTCATCCCGCCCCTCGAGGTGGGCACCCCCGGCGCCTCCTCCTTCGAGCAGCAGCCCGGGGATCTTCTTGACCTTGAAAAGCGGTTCGCCAGGGTGTCCCCGGTTCTGTCACCGGCACAGCAGGCCAGGGGAGAGGTTCTCTTCCGCACCGTGAAGAGTCTCCGGGACGAGGGATGTTACCCCGAGGGCGCAGAATCCCTGGAACAGATGGTGGCCGAAATGGAGAGGGTGATTCGCTGAAATGGCCGTGCCCCTGGAGATACTGGACTGCTTTGAAATCCTCGGCATACCTCCCGGCGCCCATCCCGGCGAGATCCGGTCCGCCTTCCGCCGCCTTGCTCTCTCGTTCCACCCCGATGTGGCCGGAGCACGGGAGGCGGGCAGGTTCGAGGCCATCGCCGCCGCCTATGCCGTACTGAAATCGGCGAGTCCGGGAGAAGTTGCCGACGCCCTGAAAAAGGGGAGAAAATCCCCGGACGCTGCACCCCGGAAGGAAAGGGAAGGTTCTCCCTTCCGCTGGAGGAGAAAGAGACAGGATCCTCCCCCCCCTTCAGGAAAGAGAAAGGAAGAGGAGGAAAGCTCCGGAAGGGTCCGGGAACTGCTCGTAGAGCGGGCCCTGGTGGAGGCGGAGCTCTCGGTTGCCCGGCTGCTTGAAAGGTCAAGAGCGGGAGAGAGCGCCGGAAATGTTTCCCGCATCGTTATGCGCCTGCTCGGGGCCCACCCCGGAGTGCGGCTTCTTGCCCTGGGGGCCCTGGGCCGGAAGGCCCCGGAAGGGGAAGTGTTTGCCGCCCTCCTGGAGATGGTGCGCCTCTGGCCCGTGGATGAAGACGTACTCGAACACCTTGTCCTGCTGGACTATTCACCGGACCGCAGGAGAAAGATGGCCGAAGCCCTCGCCGCCAGGGCAGGGGCCCTGCCTGAACGGGCAGCCCTGGTCTTTCTCCGGTGGATCTCCCTTCTTCCGGACAGGGGAGATATTCTGGGGAAGATTCTTTCCCACCAGTCCGCCCGTGTTCTTGCCGCGGCCCTTTCTCTCTGGCCTGGGGGCGTTCTTCCGGACGACCTTGCCCTCATCAGGCTCCTGAAGAGGGATGAAGACGGTATTCTCGTTCCCCTCCTGAGAATCCTGAAGTCCCGGGGAGCCCCCCCGTGGGCGGCCCCGAGGCTTGCCGCACTATCGGAAAAACATCCTTCAGCCGCCGTCAGAGTTTGGGCCCGGAGTATTGTGCGGGCCGAAAATCTGGTATAGAATACTGTGAGCTGCGAGGTGGGATTTTTGGACGGAAAGTGTCTGTTCTGTGAAATTTCGGCGGGAAGGATCCCCGCGGATATAGTGTACGGCGACGAAGATGTGATCGTTGTCCGGGATATAGCTCCGCAGGCGCCCGTGCACCTTCTGATTATACCGAGAGAACACGTGGAATCAGCCGCCCATGTCCGAAAGCCCGAAGTGTGGTCGAAAGTCATGGACTGTGCCGTGCAGACGGCCTCCCGTCTCGGGTTTGCCCCGGATGGATACAGGCTTGTGATTAACTGCGGCGAACAGGCCGGGCAGACGATTCCCCACCTTCATATTCACCTGTTGGCGGGACGCAGTTTCCGCTGGCCACCGGGGTAGATGCGGGTGGCGAAGAAAGGGGGGAATGGTGTATGACGACTGTCGTTCGGAGAGAAAACGAATCCCTTGATGACGCTCTCAGACGGTTCAAACGCGAGGTCTCCAAGGTTGGGACCCTGCGCGAGGTGCGCAAGAGAGAGCACTACGAGAAGCCCAGTGAAGCAAAGAAGACGAAGCGGGCCGAGGCCGCGCGGAAGAGGCGGACCAAGTCCAGGGGGTAGAACACGGTGATTGATCTCGAGAAACGGATTTCAGACGATCTCCTTGCCGCCATGAAAGAGAAGAAGGAGATGGAGCTCTCCACCCTCCGGATGCTCAAGGCGGAGTTCCAGCGGGCCAAAACGGAGAAGGGACACGCCGGCGAACTGTCGGAGGACGAGGTCGTTTCCCTGATCCAGCGGCTTGTGAAGCAGCGCCGCGAGGCAGCGGACCAGTACACGGCCGTATCGGCCGGCGACCGCGCAGCCCGGGAACTGAAAGAGGCTTTGTTCCTCGAGACCTATCTTCCGGAACAGCTCAGTGACGAAGAACTCGGGCAGATCGTCGAGGAAGCGGGCGCCCTCGCGAAAGCCGCCGGTCCCAAGGACATGGGCCGGGTCATGGGCAAGGTTATGGCTGCAGTCAAGGGCCGTGCCGACGGGAAACGGGTAAAGACAAAGGTTCAGGAATACCTCCAGTCTCTCGTCGAGTAGCCCTTGCAGCAGAGATCCGTGCATTCAGGCCAGATTGCAGTGAACAGAAAGCCGGGGAGACCCGGCTTTTTTTGTCTTCTTTCCCCCGAACTTTTCCGCTGACATTGTGGACAACGGCCCATAGGCATCGGGACCCAGAGGAATGGGCTTTTTGCCTCTCTGGAAAAACACCATATATCGGGGTATCATTTCCAAGGTTGTACTATATATAGGGAGGTTCGCCCATGAGATGTCCATCGTGCGGAGCCATGGAAACCCGGGTCATCGAGACCCGGACCGCTGACGAAGGCCGGGTGGTCCGCCGGCGGAGGGAGTGTCCCGAATGCTCCAGCCGCTTCACCACTTATGAAAAGGCCGAGGAGAAGCGGACCCTGCGGGTGATCAAGAAGGACGGCAGCAGGGAAACCTTCGGCCGGGACAAAATTATCCGGGGCATAGGCAGAGCCTGCGAAAAGCTCCCTGTCTCCCTCGAGCAGATAGAGGACCTGGCCTCGAAGATAGAGGACGATCTCAAGGCGGAAGGGTACGGGGAGGTTTCCGTGTCGGAGATCGGCCGGAGGGTCATGGAAGGCCTCCGGAAGATCAACCAGGTGGCCTACGTCCGTTTTGCCTCGGTCTACCGGGAGTTCACCGATCTTCAGAGCTTCCAGCACGAAATAGCCCGTCTCATCGGCGAAAAGGAGGTTTCCAGAAATGGCGAAGAAGACTGACGAACAGGTGGCGTTCCTCAGGGGAAGGGAAGAGCCGTCCCCCGGCAGGGACAAGGACATGCCCGGGCGGCAGATGGTCATGTTTGCCCCGGGGAGGGAGTCCACGGACCTTGCCCTCATGGTGGATGCCCTTGCCCACGAGGAAACCCAGCCCTGGCACCCGTCGCGGATCCGGGATGCCCTGGTGAAGGAGGCCGGGGTGGAGCCCGGCCTGGCCGGCGAGATCGCCTCCGAGGTGGAGTCCGACCTTCTCCGGTGGGGGCGGGACCGGGTCACCACGTCCCTGGTCAGGGAGCTCGTCAACGTCAAGCTCTTCCAGCGGGGCCTGGATGCCAAGCTCCAGGACCACAGCCGCATCGGCATACCGGTCCACGACCTGGAGACCATGATGCTGAACCCCAACAGGGAGAACAGCAACACCACCCACAATCCTGAATCCATCAATCTCTCCATCGCGGAGCTTGCGCTGAAGCAGTACGCCCTCACCAAGGTCTTCTCCAGGGACGTGGCGGAAGCCCACCTGTCGGGGACCATACACCTCCATGACCTGGGAATGGTGAACCGGCCCTACTGCTCCGGCCAGAGCATCGCCTACGTGGCGAAATTCGGCCTCAACCTGCCCTCCATCACGAGCATATCCAAGCCGGCGAAGCACCCCGACGTCCTGCTGGCCCACCTGCTGAAGATGACCTCGGTGCTGCAGAACAACTTCGCCGGGGCCATCGGGTGGGATGCGGTGAACACCTTTTTCGCCCCCTATCTCACGGGACTCTCCGAGGAACGCGTCCATCAGCTTGCCCAGATGCTCATCTTCGAGTTCAACCAGCTCGCGGGGGGCAGGGGAGGGCAGGTGGCCTTCACGGACATCAACCTTTACTACGAGATTCCGAAGCACTTCCGGGACGTGCCCGCCATCGGCCCCGGGGGCGTGGAGACGGGAAAGACCTACGGCGACTACGCCGCCGAGGCGAAAAGCTTCCTGAAGGCCCTCTTCCGGGTCTACCTTGAGGGAGACAGCCGGGGACAGCCGTTCTTCTTCCCCAAGCCCCTGCTGCACATCACCGAGGATTTCTTCCGCGAGGAAGGGTGGGAGGAAATGCTCTCCCTCGCCTGCGAACTCTCCGCGGAAAAGGGAAACACCTACTATGTTTTCGACCGGGGGGACGTGGTCAAGCTCTCCGAGTGCTGCCGCCTGAGTTTCGAGCTTGACGACGAGGATCTCCTTGATGCCCGGACCCCGTGGAAGCTCCGGTTCTGCGCCCTGCAGAACGTGACCCTGAACCTCCCCCGCCTCGCCTACCGGAGCGCCGGCGACAGGGAAACCCTGTTCGATCTCGTCGACCATTACATGGAGATGGCGGCGAAGGCTCACGTCCAGAAGAGGAAGTTCCTCGGCGGCATCCTGGCCCAGGGCAAGAAGGGCCCCCTTTCCGTTCTCTGCATGGACCACGACGGAGAAGCCTATCTCCGGCTGGACAAGGCGAAATATCTCATCGGCATCCTCGGGGTGAACGAGATGGTCCAGGTGATGACCGGATTCCAGCTTCACGAATCGAAGGAGGCCCTGGATCTCGCCCTGGCGGTGGTCCAGTACATGAACCTGAAGTGTGAAATGCTCTCCGAGCGGCTGGGCCTCGCCATGGTGCTGGAACAGACTCCCGCCGAGAGCACCGCCTACCGGTTCGCCAAGCTCGACCTCAAGTCCTGGCCTGAAGCGGCGTCGGTGGTCAAGGGCGATCCCGGCACCGGCGAAGTCTACTACACCAACAGCAGCCATATCCCCTATTCGGTCCGGATGGACCCGGCGGACAAGGTCCTCCGGGAAGGGCGCTTCCATCCCATGATCTCGGCGGGGGCCATCACCCACCTGTGGATGGGGGAGCACAAGCCGGACCCGGACGCCCTGGCGTCCTTCATCCGGAAGATCTTCCTTCACTCGGAGAACGCCCAGGTGGCCTTCAGCCCCGAGTTCACCATCTGCAACGGCTGCGGCCGGGTGAGCCGTGGGCTCCGGACGGAATGCGGATGGTGCGGGAGCGGTGATGTGGACGGCATTACGAGGATCACGGGCTATTTCACCCGGACCTCGAGCTGGAACGGCGGCAAGAGGGCTGAACTCCGGGACCGGGTGAGGTCGTCCCTGCAGCCGTCCGGCCTGCGGGAATGATTTCCGGACAGCCGCAGATGGAAAATACTCTTCCTGTATGCGTCTTTTTTGTGTATAATTTCGTGGAAGTCAGTAAACCACATCCGAGGAGGGAAATAACCAAATGAAGCTTCGTAATGTACTGCTTGCGGCAATGCTTGTCCTGATTCTTGCGGGAACCGCGGTTGCGGCCGATACAATCAAGATCGGCGTGTACCTTCCCCTGACGGGAAGGGTGGCGTTCGGCGGCCAGCTCGAGCTCGAGGGCATCCAGATGGCCCACAAGGAACTTCCCGAACTTCTCGGGAAGAATGTGGAACTTGTCGTGGTGGACAACAAGACCGACAAGGTCGAAGCGGCTAACGCCGTGAAGCGTCTCGTGGAGCGCGACAAAGTCGTGGCTGTCATCGGAACCTACGGTTCCTCCCTCGCCATGGCGGGCGGCGAAGTGGCGGAAGCGGCGGGAATTCCCATGATGGGAACCTCCTGCACCAATCCCCTCGTGACCCAGGGAAAGAAGTTCGTCTTCAGGGCCTGCTTCATCGATCCCTACCAGGGCGCCGGCGCGGCCACCTATGCCGTGAAGACCCTCGGCATGAAGAAGGCCGCCCTGCTTGTGGACGTGGCCAACGACTACTGCGTGGGCCTCGCCAATTTCTTCAAGCAGTCCTACAAGAAGCTCGGCGGAGAGATCGTCTCCGAGCTGAAGTACAACTCCGGCGACCAGGACTTCACCGCCCAGCTCACGGAGATCATCAGCAAGAAGCCCGACCTTCTCTTCATCCCCGCCGACTTCGCCGAGGGCGCCATCATCATGAAGCAGGCCAGGGAGCTCGGAGCAGAATTCCAGATCATGGGCGGCGACGCCATGGATAACCCCGAGATAGTGAAGATCGGCGGAGACGCAGTGGAAGGCTTCATCCACACCACATTCCCCTACGATCCTTCCATGACCGATATGAGCGAGATTGCAAAGGTCTTCACCGAAAACTGGAAGAAGGCTCATCCCGACAAGGATCCCAACGTCAACGCCGCTCTCGGCTACGACTCCTACATGCTTGTCGCCAACGCCATCAAGGCTGCCGGTTCTGCCGAACCCGCCGCCATCCGTGATGCCCTTGCCAAGACGAAGGACTTCCCCGGCGTCACCGGCAGCAAGACCATCAACGAAACCCACGATGCGGAGAGCCCTGTGGGAATCGTCCAGATCAAGGACGGAAAGAAACTGTTCATCGGAACCGTCGAGCCTGAGATGTAAGGAATTCCCTTCCTCAAGGTTCGTTTGCGCCTCTTTGTCCGGAGGGTGGGGGAACGCCTCCACCCTCCATTTTCTTGAAGTCAGGGGGAACCTTAATGAGCGGAAGCATGTTTTTCCAGCATCTTTTCAACGCAATAACACTCGGATCTCTCTACGGCCTCATCGCTATCGGATACACCATGGTCTACGGAATTCTCAGGCTCATCAACTTCGCTCACGGAGAAGTCTTCATGCTGGGCGCCTACTTTGTCTTCTTCGCCATAACGCTGCTGAACCTCCCCTGGGGAGTGGCCGCAGTTCTTGCGGTGGCCGCCAGCTCCTTCTGCGGCGTCCTTGTGGACAAAATCGCCTACAAGCCCCTCAGGAACGCTCCCCGCATCTCCGCCCTCATCAGCGCCATCGGCGTGTCCTTCTTCATCCAGAACCTCAGCATCGTAATCTTCACCGGCCTTCCCCGGCCCGTCTCGAGGCCAGACTGGCTCGTGAAAGTCTTTAAAATCGGCGAGATCCGCATTCTGCCTCTTGCCATCGTCGTCCCCGTGGTGACCCTCTTCCTTGTGCTCGGACTCCTCTGGATCGTCTACAGGACCAAGCCCGGGCTTGCCATGAGGGCCATCTCGAAGGACATCGAAACCACGAGGCTCATGGGCGTGTCGGTGAACAGGATCATCGCCATCACCTTCGGCATCGGCTCCGCCCTCGCCGCCGCTTCGGGCATCATGTGGGCCCTGCGCTATCCCCAGATCCACCCCTTCATGGGCCTCTTCCCGGGCCTGAAAGCCTTCATCGCCGCCGTCTTCGGCGGCATCGGCTCCATCCAGGGAGCGGTCATCGGCGGCATGTTTCTCGGCGTCATCGAAATCATGGCGGTCGCCTTTTTCCCCACCCTGTCGGGGTACCGTGACGCCTTTGCCTTCGTACTTCTCATCATCATCCTGCTTATGAAGCCCACGGGACTCATGGGGGAGAAGCTGGAGGACAAGATATGAATACCCGGACGAGAAATCTCATTCTCAACTGCCTGGCCATTGCGGGTCTCGGGGGCTTCATTTACTGGGCCCAGGGGAACCTGGACGGGTACCAGATCCAGGTGCTCAACCTGATCGCAGTGAACGCCATTCTCGCCCTCAGCCTCAACCTTATCTACGGCTTCACCGGCATGTTTTCCCTGGGCCACGCGGGCTTCATGGCCATCGGCGCCTACGTGTGCGCCCTTCTCATTCTGACCCCTGCCCAGAAGACGACCATGTGGATCCTCGAGCCCATTATCTGGCCTCTTTCGGTGATCCAGGCCCCCTTTTTCGTGGCGGTGCTCCTTGCCGGGCTCATAGCGGCCCTCTGCGGCCTGCTCATCGCCATCCCGGTCCTCCGCCTCGGCGGCGATTACCTCGGCATCGCCACCCTGGGCTTCGCCGAGATCATCCGGGTGGTCCTCACGAACCTCAGTTCCATAACCAACGGCGCCCTGGGTATCAAGGGCATTCCCAACTACGCGAACCTCTGGTGGAACTACGGGTGGCTCCTGCTGACCCTCTTCTTCATCGTCAGGCTCGTCAACAGCAACTTCGGCAACGTGCTCAAGGCCATCCGGGACGACGAGATCGCGGCGAAGAACATGGGCATCAACACCTTCTTCTACAGGGTGGTCTCCTTCTCGGTCGGCGCCTTTTTCGCCGGCGTGGGCGGGGCCCTCATGGGCAGCCTCGTAACCACCATCGACCCGAAGATGTTCGTGTTCACCCTGACCTTTAACGTGCTCATGATCACCGTGGCGGGCGGGCTCGGCTCCATCACGGGCAGCCTGATCGGGAGCGTGGTCATCACGGTCCTCCTGGAATGGCTTCGGATCGTGGAAAATCCCCTTGTGATAGGGAATTTTGAAATACCGGGCATTCCGGGGATGAGAATGGTCATCTTCTCCCTTGCGCTCATCCTCATCATCCTCTTCCGGAGCGAGGGCATCATGGGCATGAAGGAAATCAGCTGGAACAGGATGTTCGGCCGTTCTGCCCGGGGAGGTGACGCGAAATGACGAACTCTGCACCTATTCTCCGCACGGAGAACGTCACCATGAAGTTCGGCGGACTCACCGCCGTCAGGGATTTTACCATCGACGTCCCCCGGGGTTCCATCGTGGGGCTTATCGGCCCCAACGGGGCGGGCAAGACCACGGTGTTCAACATCGTCACCGGCTTCTACAACCCCACGGAGGGGAGGGTTCTCTTCGACGGCCAGGACATCACCGGCCTTCCTCCCCACATGGTGTGCCGGGCGGGCATTTCACGGACGTTCCAGAACATACGCCTCTTCTCCAACGAAACAGTTCTCGAGAACGTCATGATCGGATGCCACGTCCGAAGGAAGGCCAAGTGGTGGATGGCACCCCTGGGACTTCCGCTCTTCCGCAGGGAGGAGGAGGAAATCCGGGAAAAATCCATGAATCTTCTCGAAACCGTGGGTCTTGCCAAATACGCCGACGAGAACTCGGCCTCCCTTCCCTACGGGGCCCAGCGGCGGCTGGAAATCGCCAGGGCCCTGGCCACGGACCCGAAGTTTCTTCTCCTGGACGAGCCCGCAGCGGGGATGAACCCCCAGGAATCCCGGGAACTGATGCAGTTCATCCGGAACATCCGGGAAAGGTTCGGCATCACCATCCTTCTCATCGAACACGATATGAAGGTGGTCATGGGAGTCTGCGAATACATCTGGGTTCTCGACTACGGCGTGAAAATCGCCGAAGGCGGCCCCGACGAAATCCAGTCGGACCAGAAGGTCATCGTGGCCTACCTCGGAGAGGAGTACGTGCAATATGCTGAAAATTGAAGACCTCAACGTATACTACGGGGCCATTCATGCCGTCAAGGGAATTTCTCTCTCCATCCCCAGGGGGAGCATCGTCACCCTCATCGGCGCCAATGGGGCGGGAAAGAGCAGCACCATCCGGGCAGTGGCGGGACTGGTGCGGAACGTCAAGGGAAAAATCGTCTACACCCCGCCTGAAGGAGAGCCGGTGAACCTCGTCGGGAAGGCTCCCGAGGAGATGGTGAAGCTTGGTATCGCCATGAGCCCTGAAGGCCGGCGGATCCTGCCCCATCTCACCGTGGAGGAAAACCTCCAGCTCGGCGCATTCATCAGGAATGACAGGGATGGTGTCGAGCGTGACCGGGATCATGTGTACGAACTGTTCCCCCGGCTGAAGGAGCGCTCCTGGCAGAAAGGGGGAACCCTTTCCGGGGGTGAGCAGCAGATGCTCGCCGTAGGCCGGGCCCTCATGAGCCAGCCTCACCTGGTGATGCTCGACGAACCCTCCCTCGGGCTTGCCCCTCTTCTCGTCAAGGAAGTATTCGACATCATCGGGGAGATCAACGCCCTGGGCAAGACCGTCCTGCTGGTGGAGCAGAACGCCTTCGCGGCGCTCAAGATCGCATCCTACGCCTATATCCTGGAGGTCGGATCCATCGTCCTCGAGGGCAGGGGAGAGGATCTGCTCAAGGACAGCAGGGTGAAGGAGGCCTACCTCGGAGGCTGACCGCCTGCAGGAAACGGCGGACCGGAAGCAGCGGCCCGCAGATGGTGTAAACCGCGGGAGTGCCGCCGGCAGAACGAAGACCGGCGGCACTCCCCTTTGCCTGAAGATGGAATGATAGCCCCGGCCAGTTGCCCTTTTGACGTCCCTATACTAGACTGTACGGTGAAAAGCCATTACAAGGAGGGTATGTCCGTGAGGAAGATTACCTGGAATATTCCCAACATATTAAGTCTTCTGAGGGTCTTTCTCGCTCCGCTGGTGCTTATCTTTCTTACCTTCAAGTTTACCTATCCGGTGTATACCGTGGAAGAGCTCGAGCTGAGGGTGACCTTCGGGGACATCCTCGCCGGAACGGTCTTCATCCTTGCCGCTCTCACCGACACAGCCGACGGCTACATCGCCAGGAAAAAAGGCATGGTGACCAACCTGGGCAAGTTCATCGACCCCGTGGCCGACAAGGTCCTCGTCATGGCCGCCCTTATCTCGCTGGTGGAGCTTCAGCGCATTCCGGCGTGGATCGTGGTGGTGATCCTCTCCCGGGATCTCATCGTCACCGGCGTCCGCATGGTCGCCGCCGCCGAAGGGGTCGTCATCGCCGCCTCCAGGGGAGGCAAGCTCAAGACGGTGTTCCAGATCGTGGCCATCTCCATGCTCATTTTCAACCTTCCCTTCGGCATCGAGGTCATGTGGGCCGCCATGATCCTCACCGTGTGGTCCGGCATGGACTATCTCATCAAGGGAAAGAAGCTCTTCACCGACTGAATACCCTTCCGTCCTTTTCCGCCGAAATACTTTGACCCCGTGCACTCCCAGAGCATATAATGTCCGGGTGTGAAGCGCCGTGGAAAAGAACCGCCTCCCCACGGCTGATCTTTCTTTTGAGGTGACGTCATGCTCGATAAACTGAAAAAAGTCCTGGGCCTCGACCCCAACGACCGGGCGCTGAAACGCTACAGGGAAAAGGCGGAGGAAATCAACCTCCTCGAACCCGAAACGTCGGCCCTGACGGACGAAGAACTCAGGAACAGGGGGCCGGAGTTCAGGCGGCGCCTTGAAAACGGAGAGTCCGCCGATGATCTTCTCCCCGAGGTTTTCGCCGTAGTCCGTGAGGTCTCGAAACGGACCATCGGGCTCCGCCACTTCGATGTCCAGCTCATGGGCGGAATGGCCCTCCACGAGGGAAAAATCACGGAGATGAAGACCGGAGAAGGCAAGACCCTGGTGGCCACCCTGGCGGTGGTGCTGAACGCCCTCTCCGGCAAGGGCGTCCACGTAGTCACGGTGAACGACTACCTCGCCCGGCGGGACGCCGAATGGATGGGACCCATATACTCCTTCCTCGGCCTCACGGTGGGTGTCATTTACGCCTACATGGACCAGGAGGAGCGGTTCGCCGCCTACCGGGCCGACATCACCTACGGAACGAACAGCGAGTTCGGCTTCGACTACCTGAGGGACAACATGGCCACCTCGGAGGAGTATCTCGTCCAGCGGGGACATTCCTACTGCATCGTGGACGAGGTGGACTCCATCCTCATCGACGAGGCGAGGACCCCCCTGATCATTTCCGGTCCCTCCGACGACAACGTGGATATGTACACCCTGTCCGACAAAGTAGCCCGGCAGCTCCGGGAAGGGCGGGACTACGAGAAGGACGAGAAGGAACGGAACGTGGCCATGACGGAAGCGGGCATCGCCAGGTGCGAGGAGATCCTGAAGATGCCGGAACTCTTCTCCGACGCCGCCCACTCGGACCTCGCCCACAGGATAGTCCAGGCACTCAAGGCCCACGTCCTCTTCCAGAGGGACGTCCATTACGTGGTGAAGGACGGGGAAATCCTCATCGTCGACGAATTCACCGGCAGGCTCATGGTGGGACGGCGGTATTCCGACGGGCTCCACCAGGCCATCGAGGCCAAGGAAGGAGTCAAGGTGGGCAGGGAGAGCCAGACCCTTGCCACCATCACCCTTCAGAACTACTTCCGCATGTACCGCAAGCTGGCGGGAATGACGGGTACGGCGGCAACCGAGGCCGAGGAATTCAAGGAGATCTACGGTCTCGAAGTCATCGTGGTCCCCACCAACGTGGACATGATAAGGAACGACAACCCCGACGCCATCTACCGCACTGTGACGGAAAAATTCGCCGCCGTGGCCGACGAGATACAGGAGTCCCACACCCGGGGCTGCCCCGTTCTCGTGGGAACCACCTCCATAGAAAATTCCGAGAGGATCAGCAGGCTGCTGAAGGCCCGGAAGATTCCCCACCAGGTGCTGAACGCCAAGCACCACGAGAGAGAAGCCCAGATCGTGGCCCAGGCGGGGCACATGGGTGCCGTCACGGTGGCCACCAACATGGCGGGCCGCGGAACGGACATTCTTCTCGGCGGCAATCCGGAGTTCCTTGCCAGGGAAGCCCTCAGGTCCGATAATCCCGACCCCTCGAAAGAACAGGAAGTGCACGCCTCCCTCCTTGCGAAGTTCCGTGAGCAGTGCCGTGCGGAACGGGACAGGGTAAAGGAACTCGGCGGCCTGAAGATCATCGGCACCGAGCGCCATGAGGCCCGGCGGATCGACAACCAGCTCCGCGGACGGGCGGGCCGCCAGGGAGATCCAGGTTCGAGCCGGTTCTACCTTTCCCTGGAGGATGACCTTCTCCGTCTCTTCGGCTCGGAGAGGATCCAGGGGCTGATGGAGAAGCTGGGAATGGAGGAGGGGGAGTCCATCGAACACCCCCTTCTCACCAAGGCCATCGCCTCCGCCCAGAAAAAGGTGGAGGAGATGCACTTCGACATACGGAAGCAGCTTCTCGCCTACGACAACGTGATGAACCGCCAGCGCGAGGCAGTTTACGCCGAAAGGCAGCAGATCCTGAGTGACGGCAGCATCGTTGACCACGTCTGGGAAGTGATCGACGGCGTGGTGGAGGATATCCTGGAGAAGTACTTCCCCGAAGAAGGGGAGTCCGACCCGGGAAGGGCCCAGGCCAGGCTGAAGGCCATTTTCGGGCCCGGCCTCGAGAACCATCTTGAGGGAGTTGACAACCCCAGGGACATGCTCGGGCGGAAGGACGGCCTGAAGGAGGAGATCCGGGGCCGCTTCCTCCGCAAGGTGGAAACTCTCGGCGAGGAAGAGGGCGGGGCTCTTCTCAGGTTCCTCATCCTCCACACCCTTGACAGCGGCTGGAAGGACCATCTGCTGGCCATGGACGAACTGCGCAGGGGAATCGGCCTCAGGGCCATAGGCCAGAAGGATCCCCTTCTGGAGTACCAGTTTGAATCCTACAACCTGTTCCAGGGAATGATGGAGCGGGTCAGGGAATCGGTGGCCGAGCTCGCCTTCAGGGTCCGTGTGGTGTCCGACACGGGCAGGGGCGGTTCCCCTGAGCGGAGGGAGAGCCGGGAATTTGTCCTTCCCTTCGGGGGGAGTGCTGAACAGCCCGAACCAAGGGGAGAAGGTCCCCGGCAGCCGGTGAAAAAAGGCCCCAAAGTGGGACGGAACGATCCCTGCCCCTGCGGCAGCGGAAAAAAATACAAGCATTGCTGCGGCGCCGGCAAGTAGGTTGGGGCGCGGGGAAGGGGATGGAAGTATGACACAGAAGATCAGAAGAGGCTATCCCGGAGCTGTTCCGTTTTTTGCCGCCCTTCTCCTGGCGGTATTCTTCGCGGGAGGGACTGTTGCCTACGGGGCCGCTCCGGCGCTGAACATCCCCAGGATGATCCAGGAATGCCCCCACTTCTCGGACCACCCCGGGAGCGATGGGGTGATCTGGCTGAAGGACTCCGAGTATTCCCTCGTCGCCGACGGCTCCATGACGAGGAAGACCACCATGGTCATCCTCGCCCGCCGGGGGATCGACGACCGCTGGACCCGCTGGAGCATCCCCGTTCCCGGGGGCGGCACCGCCGAGGTGCTCTCCGCGGCGCTGTACGACCCGGGGTCGGGACGGATTCTGAGCCCGGTTCTTCCGAGGAAGGGCGAAGTGAACGGCATCGCCTTTACCGAGGTTCTTTTCCCGGACATACAGGATGAGTTCATCATCGTCCTTTCCCTGCGGGAAGTCCTCCCGAAGCGGTTCGCCGTGGAGGATTCGCTGTGGATCAACGAATCGCTCCCCCTCTGGGAACAGAAGATCACTGTGAACGTTCCCGCCGGAATGGAGCTTTCAGTGGTCTCCGAAGGAGCGGGCGAGCCCCGCCGGGAGAAGGCCGCCGGGGGCGAGCGGCACACCTGGCAGGTAGTGAACAGCCCGGCATGGAGCGGGCGGACCCTCAAAAGCGACGACCGGGATTTTCTCTCCTTCAGCACACGAAAAGGGACGGAAGCCCTGGCGAGGTACCTGGGCGCCATGGAGACACTTCTTGTGCCCCAGCCTCCTGCGGCGGTCCAAAGTATTATTGATCAAAGCAATAAGCTGAAGGCGGGGCAGGGGCTCATCGACTGGATGAACCGGGCCCCGGGATTCGCCCAGGGATTTCCTCCCTCCTTCGTCCGGCCGGACATCCCCGGAGAAGGCCCCTGGACCGACTGGGAGAAGGTCCTTCTCCTGCACCGGTGGATCCGGAAGGCCGGATGGGAGAGCAGGCTGCACTGGCTGGCCGCCCACCCCTTCGACCAGCTCTCGCCTGCTCCTGAAGCTGCGGTGATCCGTCCCGTGGTGGAGCTCAACATCTCCGGGATTTCCCCCTTCTTCTGCGATCTCGGGCAGGGCAGCAGCCCCAACGAGACGCCGCCGTCCCTCTGGGGCAAGCACATCTACACGGCCTCGGGCAGCGGACTCCAGGGACGGACCGTCTCCGGGAGCACCGCCGCCGAGCACCGGCTCTCCGTGGAGTGGGTGCTTGACCTTGACGTGAACGGGGTTGCCTCGGGGAAGGCGGATATCCTCGTCCGCAACGGATGGGTCGGCTTTTTCTTCCCGGGGGGGACGCCGACGGAACAGTCCATGGGCCGGCTCGCGGCGGAGCTGTTCCCTGGAATGCGCTTCCCGGCCGGGAGCGCATCCTTCACCCCCATCAAGTACGGCTGGAAGGTCACCCTTCCCGCCGAGCCCAGGCAGTCCATCGTGAGCGGAGGGGCCATGCTCGTTCCCTTCCCCGGGGCGACGCCGCCGTGGCTCGGAGACCTGGGGAGATCCTCCGGCGAATACCGGATGCGCTTCCCCTTCGTGGTGGAGCAGAGCTTCACCCTGAAACTCCCCCCGAAATCCGATGTGGTCATGATGCCTTCGTCGGTGAACAGGGCGCTCGACAGGGTAAAATACGAGGAATCCGTGTACCACAACAAGCGGCGGAACACCCTGTCCGCCGGGGCGAAAATCGTCCTCAGCACGGACGCGGTAAACGACAGCGTGGGAAGGGGCCTGGCCGAATCGGTTCAGCGATGGATGGCCTATGCTTCCAAAACCCTTCCCCTGCGGGTTAAATAGTCTCAGAGATTTTGTGGAGGTGTCGGTGTATGGGTGATGTTACGGCAACCCTTCGGCGTATCGTCGAGGGAGCCCTTCGGGAGGTCGCGGAGGAAAAGGGTCTTTCCGTTTCCGGGCTGCCCGAAATAGCGTTCGAGAAACCGAAGCGGGAAAACCAGGGGGATCTTTCCACCAACTGCGCCATGCAGATGAGCAGGCATTTCGGAGAAAAGCCCCTGGCGCTGGCCGAAAAAATAGTGGCACGGCTCTCCTCCGATCCCTACCTGGAAAAGGTCGAGACGGCAGGGCCCGGGTTCATCAACTTTTTCCTCTCGTCCCGGTGGATGGGGGAGGCTCTTGCCGAGATCCTCGGCCGCGGGAAGGTCTACGGTTCGTCAGACCTCGGCGGAGGCAGGCGGGTCCAGGTGGAATTCGTGAGCGCCAACCCCACCGGTCCCCTGCATGTGGGGCACGGACGCGGCGCCGCCGTGGGCGACATCATCGCCAATATCCTGAAGTTCACAGGCTGGGATGTGCAGCGGGAATACTACATCAACGACGCGGGGCTCCAGATGGATATTCTCGGACGTTCCACCCAGTCGCGCTACTTCGAGATCGCCGGCAGTCCGGAGAAGGCCCCCTTCCCGTCGGACGGGTACAAGGGCGGCTACATATACGACATCGCCGGAGCGGTGAGGGAGCGCGAGGGCGACCGTTTTCTTTCCCTTCCCCCCGAGGAGAGCCTTCCCTTCTTCAAGACTTTCGCCGCCGATACCATCCTCACCACCATCAGGAAGGACCTCGCCGACTTCGGGGTGGCCTTCGACGTGTGGTTCTCCGAGAAGAGCCTGTATGAGCGGGATCTCGTCCCCTCGGCCATGGAAACCCTGAAAACCCGCGGCTTCGCTTTCGAGCAGGACGGCGCCCTCTGGTTCAAGTCCACCGACTTCACCGACGAGAAGGACCGGGTGCTCATCCGCAGCAACGGCGTCCCCACCTACTTCGCCTCCGATATCACCTACCACAAGGAAAAATTCGACAGGGGCTTCGACCGGGTCATTGACATCTGGGGCGCGGACCATCACGGCTACGTTCCCAGGATGAAGGCGGGAGTGGAATCCCTCGGAAGGAACTCCGAAGACCTGGACGTCCTTCTGATCCAGTTCGTGAACCTGCTCCGGGACGGTCAGCAGGTGGCCATGTCGACCCGTTCGGGCGAGTTCGTCACTCTCCGTGACGTGATGGACGAGGTCGGCGTCGACGCCACCAGGTTCTTTTTCGTTATGCGCCGGAGCGATTCCCATCTCGACTTCGACCTCGAACTGGCGAAGCAGGCCTCCAACGACAATCCGGTTTATTACGTCCAGTACGCCCACGCCAGGATATGCAGCGTTCTCCGGGAGGCGGAAGCCAGGGGGATCGCCGTGCCTTCAGGAGCGGATGTTCCGGAGGGTATTTTTGCCGCCGACGAGGAGAAAAAACTCCTCTCCAGGCTCGCTGATTTCCCGAAGGAGGCCGAAAAGGCATCGAAGGATCTGGCCCCCCACATCCTGGTGAACTACGTCTCGGACCTTGCCGGGGACTTCCACTCCTTCTACAACGCCCACAGGGTGCTCGGCGAGGAAGAGCAGGTGATGAAGGCCAGGCTGCTCCTGATGCAGGCCGCCGGCACGGTTATTTCCACCGTTCTGGGCCTCCTCGGCGTGGCGGCACCGGAGAGGATGTAATGTGCTCCGGCTCAGGTGGATACTCCTTGCTGCCGTAGTGTCCCTTTTCTCGGCGATCATGGGGACGGCCTACTTCCTGGAATTCCGGAAGATAGGCCGCCTCACGGAGCTGGCGGACGAAAGGATGGCGGTGCTTGTCTCCATGAGCCGGTCGGTCCAGGAGCTCCGGGAAAAGGTGGCCTTTTATAATACCCCCGAGGGGGTGGCCCACCTTGCGCGGGAGCAGTACAACCTTTCCTTTCCGGGAGAGATGGTGTTCAAGATAGAAGTGAAGAAGAATTCCTTGCCTCAGGAGAAGCGATAGGGTATAATTCCGGGGCAAGTTTTTCCCTGCCCTTTCCTCGGGAAGGGGCCAAAAGTCCAAAGGGAGGAGGTGAAGGAACGTGCGGCCATATGAAATGATGGTGCTTGTGAGCGCCGAGATCGAGGATCCGAAGGAAGAGATCGCGAAGATCGAGGAGGTCGTGCGCAATCTTGGCGGAGAGGTGGCCAAGACCGATTTCTGGGGGAAAAGGCGTCTTGCCTATCCCATCGACAAGAAAACGGAAGGATTTTACGCCGTGTGCAATTTTTCGCTCAACCCGGACCAGCTCGTTGAGCTCAACCGTGTTCTTGGACTGCGCCCGAATGTCTATCGTCAGATGACAGTCCGTCTTGACGAAAAATAAGGAGGCAGCGCCGTGGCGAGAGGATTTAACAAGGTCATTCTGATGGGCAACCTTGCCCGGGATCCCGAGATACGCTATTCAGTGGACAAACGGGCCATGGCCCGTTTTGCCGTGGCAGTGAACAATACCTGGAAGGACAGGAACGGCGAACTGCAGGAGAGTGTTGATTTCATTCCCGTGGTCGTCTGGGGACCTGCCGCTGAAAACTGCGAGCGGTATCTCAAGAAGGGCAGCCCCGTTCTCGTGGAAGGCCGGATCCAGGTCCGGAGCTACGAGGCGAAGGATGGCTCCGGAAAACGGTACGCCACAGATGTCGTCGCCTCGGGGGTGACGTTCCTCGGGTCGAAGCGGCAGGATGATTCCCCATCCGGTTCCTTCGGCGACGACGAGGGGTATGGAGACAGCGTCCGCAAGGACCGCCGCTTCGGCTCCCAGGACGAGGACTTCCCCATGGATATTTCCGAGGTGCGGAACGAAGAGGATGCGGACATCCCCTTCTAGCAGAGAGGTTTTTTTGAAGGAGGGCAGTGCACAATGGCTGTGAATGAAGGCAGAGGCGAAGGCAGAGGACCCGGCGGCCCCGGAGGCCGCGGCGGCCGGAGAGGCGGAAAGCGCCGGCCGAAGGTATGTTTCTTCTGCGTGGACAAAATAGAGCACGTGGATTACAAAGATGTTGAAAAGCTCCGCAAGTACGTCAGCGAACGGGGAAAGATCATGCCCCGCCGCGTGACCGGAAACTGCGCGAAGCACCAGCGCCAGCTTACGGAGGCGATCAAGCGGGCAAGATACATGGCCCTTCTCCCCTTCTCCGTGGAGTAAGGCTTCGCAGCGCAACGACGTTCTTTTTCGGGGGAGGAGCCCAGCTTCTCCTCCGAAATTTTTATGTTCCCCGAACCGGCCTTCCGGCTTCAGGGCGATGTGAAAGGAGGCCAAAAGGTGACCCCCACACGAAGCCTGGTGGAATCGTCCCTCCTTGCGGGCCTTGCCGTGATCCTCTTCCTGGCGGCCCATTTTCTCCCCTTCGTCGGGGCGGCGTTCTCCCTGCTCGCCCCCGCACCCCTCGTGATACTCGGCCTGCGCCATGACCTGAAAAAGGCCGCTCTCGGACTGGCCATCGGCACCCTGCTCACCGCCGTTTTTCTCGGTCCTCTTTCGTCCCTCTTCTTTCTTCTCGGGTTCGGCGTCCTGGGCATCGGTCTCGGATTCCTGGCCAGGCGGTGCTCCAGCGGCGTGGAGGTGATGCTCTTCGGCATCCTCCTCTCCCTGGGAAGCAAGCTTCTTCTCATGGTCATCGCCGCGCGGGTGACGGGCATCAACCCCTTCCAGCTCGACGGGCCGGAAATGCAGGCCATGGTGGACAGGATCTTCGGCTTCTACGAATCGGCCGGAATGTCCCGGGAATCCCTGTCTGCGGTCCGGGATCAGTTTTCCCAGGCCATAGGGGTGCTTCCGGTGATTTTTCCCACCATTCTCAGCATGGCTGCGGCCCTGGACTGCTATCTCAGCTACACGGTGAGCGGTTTTGTCCTGAAGCGGATCAGCGGAACCTCCCTTCCCCCCCTGCCTCCCTTCTCGAGGTGGAGATTTCCGAAGAGCGTCTTCGGCGCCCTTCTGGTATCGGTGCTTCTTTCCGTCTTCGGGGCCCGTGAGGGGGAATGGAACCTGGCGATGCGCATCGGCACCAACGTCAGGATGCTCGTGAACTTTCTGTTTCTCTTCCAGGGACTCTCCCTCTACTGGTATTACCTCGGCGGAGGGGACAGCCCCCACCGGGGGGCGGGCCGTTTCTTCAGGACCGTTGCTATAATAATGGCGGTTCTCGTGCCCATGCTTTCCACCGCCACCGTCATGGTCGGCATAGCGGATATGTGGCTTGATTTCCGAACCCGTTTCAGGAGGAATGATGAACGATGAAGGTTATTTTGAAGAAGGACGTAAACAAGATAGGCGCCGCCGGCGAGCTGATCGAGACTTCTGACGGCTACGCCAGGAACTTTCTCTTCCCGAAGGGGCTTGCAGAGGAAGCCACGCCGGAGCGTCTGAAAGAGTGGCAGGAGCGGCAGTCCGCGAAGAAGAAAAAGGACGAGAAGCTGAAGAACGAGGCCCGGGAGCTCCAGAAGCGGCTCTCCGGAAAGGTCGTCCGGATCCGGGCGAGCACCGGCGAGACAGGCAAGCTCTTCGGCAGCGTTACCGCTGCGGCGGTGGCGGAGAACCTGGCGGCCCAGCATTCCGCGTCCGTGGACAAGCGGGATATCAGGATGCCCGACACGGTGAAGCAGACGGGGAACTATACCTTCACCGTCCGCCTCCATCCCGGCGTCGAGGCGGAGATGACCCTCACCGTCGAGAGCGAATGATGGCCGCCCTCCCGTCGTGGGACAGAACGCCCCCCGTCTCCCCCGAGGCGGAGCGCGCAGCTCTCGGCGCATGTCTCATGGACCGGGAGGCGCTCAATATTGTCCTTGAAGTTCTCCAGCCGGAGGACTTTTACGACCTGAACCACCGGGCCGCCTACGAGATCATCTACGAGATGGCCCAGAGGGACAAGCCGGTGGACCCCCTGACATTTCTCGAAGAACTCGCCCGGCAGGGAAAAGGGGAGCGCCTCGGAGGGCAGCCCTTCGTCGCTTCCCTGGTGGACAGCGTCCCCACCACCGCAAACGTGGAATACCATGCGGGCATCGTCCGGGACAAGGCTATCCACAGGCGGCTCATCTCCGCGGGGAACACCATCGTCAAGCTCGGCTATTCCGAGGAGCTGGACGTGGACGAGGTCCTCGAGGAAGCCGAGCGGGCGGTGTTCGAGATCGCCCAGAAGAGGAACACCACCAACTTCCGGCACATCGGCGAGGTCCTCGGCAAAACCTTCCTCCAGATCGAGGAGCAGTACAACCGTTCAGACCAGGACGTGACGGGCTTCAATTCGGGATTCTACGAACTCGACAGGCTCATGGGCGGGTTCCAGCCGGGAAGCCTGAACATCGTGGCCGCCCGTCCCTCCATGGGAAAAACGGCCTTCGCCATCAACATCGCCCAGTTCGGCGGCCAGGGAATGAAGCGCCCTGTGCTCATCTTCAGCCTGGAAATGGGTGCGGAGCAGCTCGTCCAGCGGATGCTCGGCGCAGAGGCCAGGATCAACATCCACGACCTCCGGAACGGCTCCTTTCCCAAGTCTTCCTGGGAGACCCTGGCCGAAGCGGCCGGAAGGCTTGCCGAGGCCCCCGTCTACATTGACGACAGCTCCATGCTCTCCACCCTGGAGCTCCGGGCCCGGTGCCGCCGATTCAAGTCCAGGCACAAGGACCTCGGGCTCGTGGTGGTGGACTACCTGCAGCTCATGAACTCCTCAAGGCGCATCGAGAACAAGCAGCAGGAAGTGGCGGAAATTTCCCGGGGACTGAAGGGGGTGGCCCGGGAACTGGAAGTTCCCGTCATCGCCCTGTCCCAGCTTTCCAGGGCTGTGGAGCAGCGGACGGAAAAGAAGCCCCAGCTCTCCGACCTCCGGGACAGCGGAGCCATCGAGCAGGACGCCGACACGGTCATGCTGCTGTACCGCCCCGGCTACTACGAGGCGGGCGCCCCGGGGGAGGAAGACGACAACAGGGCGTTCATCAACCTGGCCAAGCACAGGAACGGCCCCACAGGGGAGATCTCCCTCGTCTTCCTCAGGGAATACACCCGGTTCGTGAATGCCGACCGTTCCTATTGATTTTCCCTTGATTGGTCGGCGCACAGTAGAGTAGAATGCGTGTGAAGCCTTTTTCTTCGCCCAAGCTTTGGAAACCGGAGGAACGACATGGCGGGAGTCTTGAATTTTTTGAGGAATGACATGGGAAAGGAAAAAGACGCCGGAAAGAATCTTCCGGAGGATGGGCAGGCCAGGCGGCTCACTGAAATACCGGTGGACCTGATCAGCCCAAACCCGACCCAGCCCCGCCGGCATTTCGACGAGGGCGACCTGGACGATCTCGCGGCCTCCATTTCCCAGGTAGGAATCATCCAGCCCGTGGTGGTTCTCGCCGTGGAATCCGGTTACGAACTCGTGGTGGGCGAACGGAGGCTCCGGGCGGCAAAGAAGGCCGGCCTTTCCACCATACCGGCCATAGTCACCGAGGCCGACCCGGGGGAACAGCAGATCCTGGCCCTTGTGGAAAACATCCACAGGAGCAACCTCTCTGCGGTGGAGGAAGCCGCCAGCCTTCAGGCCATCATGGAGCGATCCGGATGGACCCAGACGGAACTCGCAGGAAAGCTGGGCCGTTCCCAGTCCTCCGTGGCGAACAAGCTCCGTCTCCTTCGGCTCGAGGAACCGGTGCAGCGCCTTGTCATGGAGGGAAAACTCGGCGAACGGCAGGCCCGGGCGCTGCTCTCCCTTCCCCCGGAAGACCAGGTCGCCCTCGCCGCGGAAGCCGCAGCGGAGAACATGGCCGCCAGCGAAGTGGAGCAGCGGGTAAAGGATCGCGCCCCGGAGCCGTCGAAGCCGGGGAAGAAAAGGCTGAAAAAGAACCCCCTTTCCTTCGCGGGGCCCGACGGCCCGACGGGTGAGATCCTCCGGGACGTGGCCGCCCTGGTCGAACAGAACAGGAAAAAAGGAATACCCGTGGTCTGGAAGGTGAAGGAACTCGCCCAGCGGGAGCTCGTGGTGGAGCTCGTGGTGGAACTCAAGGGAGATCTCGGGGAGACGGAGGAATGACGCAGAATGAATGAGACGCTGGAAAGCGGATACAGCCTTTCCACTTCGGAAGAACCGGGCTCGCTCCTCCTGCCGGCGGGAATTTTTCCCCTTTTGCTCTTTATCTCCCTCGTGCTCCCGAACCTCGTCTTTTCCGGCCCCTACTTCTATTCCACCCTCCATCTCATGAAATGGGCGGTCGCCCTGGTCCCCGTGGCGCTCTGCGGTCTCCTGGCCGGGCTGTCGGTCACCGTCCGCGGCACGGTCCGCACAGCTTTCACCATTGACGGTTTCGCCGTCATCTGGCTACTGTTGCTTCTCTACGTGACGGCCCAGCCTTTCTGGTCGGGACTCCGCTCTCCCGAAACCTTTTTCCAGGAATGGTTTTTCTTCGCTTCCCTCTGGCTCG
This sequence comes from Aminivibrio pyruvatiphilus, assembly GCF_004366815.1. Lineage (NCBI taxonomy): Bacteria > Thermotogati > Synergistota > Synergistia > Synergistales > Aminobacteriaceae > Aminivibrio > Aminivibrio pyruvatiphilus. Next base: position 375,935 of record NZ_SORI01000001.1, read on the forward strand.
TGTATGTGCTTGCGTCACGGCTTGCCGGAAGCGGGCTGCTCAGAGCTCTTTTCTGGGGATGCCTCGTAAACTGCGCCGTGAGCGTCGTCTTCGCCGAACTCCAGGTACGGGAGACACTCAACCTCCCGTTCTTCATTCTTCCCACCCCCGGTCATTACATCGCCAACACGGGACAGCAGAACATGTTCGCCCTCTGGCTCGCCCTCGGCGGCCTGAACGGCGCATTCCTGTTCTTTTCCTCTGAAAAAATCGGAAGGATTGCCCGTACCCTTCTCATGTTTCTCCTCGCCGTGACCTTCTGGGGCCTGATCTCCACCACCAGCCGCTCCGGGATTCTCGCCCTCGTCACTGGTTTTGCCGTGCTTTCCTGCTACTACCTCAGGAACCTCGGCAGGAAGAACCTGCGACACGTCCTCGCCGTGGCCGCCCTCTTCTGCGCCGTGGCGGGTCTCAACCTGGTCCTCAACGAGGGGCGGTGGGGTGTGTTGATGTACAAGATGGAGGACATGCTGGAAAAACCCCTCTCCATCGCCAACCGGGACAGCATCTGGGCCACATCCTGGACCATGTACACTGAGCGTCCCCTGAGAGGGGTGGGGCTCGGGCAGTACAAGTGGCATTACCTGGACGCCCAGAGGGAGATGCTGAAGCGGTGGCCCGGGATGAAATGGCAGTACACCCACTGGGCCCATAATGAATTTCTGCAGTGGTTCGCCGAAACGGGCACCGCCGGCGGACTGCTCATGGTGTTCCTCTGGGGGTGGTGGGCGGTTTCCGCCTTTTCCGCCTTTCTCAGGAAGAAGAAATATTCTCCGGAAGCGTACTGGGGGAGCGCCATGGTCGCCCTTTTCCTCTTCAACGCCCTGTGGACCCGGCCCTTCCACCGCATTGAGAACGTCCTCTGGCTCTCTCTCGCCTTTGCCGCGGCCAATCGGGAGATGCTCCTGCCCCTTTTCGACGCCCCGCCCCCGGAGGACTTCCGGAAAGGCGGCCGTCTCATCGGCGGGGTGACGGCGGCAGTCTGCTTTATCGGTCTCGTGTATTTCGGTTCCGGGGTCCGGGGTGACCGGATGCTCCGCCTCGCATCGGACGCAGATGATCCGGCCCTGCGTGAACAGTATATCTCCAGGGCACTTTCCGCGCCCATGGTCCGGGATCTCGCGGAGAAGGAGCGGGCCTATTTCCTCGTCTCCCTTGGACAGGAGCGGAAAGATCCCGAAATTGTCTCCGAGGGGTTGAACGGCCTCATGGCGTATTTCGGCAAGCAGCCCCACGTCCGGGAGCTCAATTACCTGAAGGAGTGGAGCAGGAGGCTGGAAAACGTTCCGCTCTACGACGAGTTTTCGTCCTACGGGGGGCCCGTGTCGGGGCTGCCGGCGGAAAAATAGAAGAATACAAACAAAGAGCGCGGGGCTTCTGCCCCGCGCTCTTTGTCGTCCGGTTCAGGAAATGGAGAGCAGTTTCGTGTAGGTGGGGTAGGGCCAGATATCCCCGGCCACGAGGGATTCCGCGGTGTCGCAGATCTGACGGATCTGGGCATAGAGAGGGAGACCCTCTTCCGTGATGGCAGCGGCACGCTCCTCCGTGTCCAGGGCGTGCATCTTCTCCCTGAGGGCTTCCAGTTTCTCCGAGGCGGAGATAAGGGACGTTTTGAGGGAGCCCAGCCTGCCGATGCAGGCGCTCCAGGAGCAGGCCTCCTTCCTGGCGTCTTCCGGCAGGGCCGACAGGGCGGAGCTTTCCAGAAGGATCTGCTTCGACAGAGCAGGAAGGATTCCCTCCCAGATCATGGTGCGGAGGACGCCCATCTCGATCTCTACAGTTTTGATGTACTGTTCGAGCCGGATCTCGTAGTAGGCGATCACTTCCCTGTCGGTCATGATGTGAAGCTTCGAGAGCAGCTCCCTGTTCTCCGGCAGGAGGAAGAGGGCCAGCGCCTCCGGTGTGGAATTGACGATGGTAAGACCCCGCTTCTTTGCCTCCTCATGCCACTGGGGGCTGTAGGCGTTCCCCTCGAAGCGGAAGGCCCTGCTCTCGGCGGCGGCGAACTTGATGGCCTCGAGGGCGGCGTCAAGGGCATCCACTTCTCCCACCCTGCTCTCGATCATGTCTCCCACCGTTTCCAGTCCCCAGGCCCACGCCGCGAGCATCATGGTCAGGGGGCCTGCGATGGACTGGGGGGCGCCGGGGGCCCGGAACTCGAACTTGTTGCCCGTGAAGGCCAGGGGAGCCGTGCGGTTCCGGTCCGAGTTGTCCGCCATGACCGAGGGGAGTTTGTTCATTCCAAGGTCGATGAGGGCCTGGGCGGGCATGTCGTCGGGAAGCCCTTTTTCCACGGCCTCGAGAATGCCGGTCAGGGTGGAGCCGAGGTAGGCGCTCATGATGGCCGGTGGAGCCTCGTTCCCGCCGAGCCTGTGCATGTTTCCCGGTGAGGCGATGGCGGCCCGGAGCAGGCTGTGGAACTTTGAGACGCCGAGGAGCAGGGCGCTCAGAAACGTCAGGAACTGGATGTTCTTTCTATGGTTGGACGACGGTTTCAGGAGGTTCCTGCCTTCGCTGTCCATGATGGAGAAGTTCACGTGCTTCCCGCTGCCGTTGAGCCCTGCGAAGGGCTTCTCGTGGAGCAGAAGCTGGAAGTCGTGGCGCCTGGCCATTTTCCGCATCACGTCCATGATCTGCTGGTTCTGGTCGCAGGCGAGGTTGGCGTCGGCGAACTGGGGGGCGAACTCGAACTGGCACGGGGCCACCTCGTTGTGCCGGGTGGTAATGACCACGCCCAGCCGGTACAGATCACGCTCCACGTCCTCCATGAACGAGAGGACCCTGGCGGGGATGGAGCCGAAATAATGGTCCTCCATCTGCTGTCCCTTGGGAGGGGGACAGCCCAGGATGGTCCTGCCGCAGTACCGGATGTCAAGACGGTTTTTTGCCACGGCGCTGTCCACGAGGAAATACTCCTGTTCTGCCCCGACGGTCACGTGGGCCCACTTGATTCCCCTGTTGCCGAAGAGCTTGAGGAGACGCATGGAGCGGGTTTCCACGGCATCCACCGCTTTGAGGAGAGGGGTTTTGAGGTCCAGGGGGGTGCCGTCATAGGAGATGAACACCGAGGGGATGCAGAGGGTTCCGCCTTTCTTGCTCATCATGATGAAGGCCGGGCTCGAAGGGTCCCAGGCGCTGTAGCCCCGGGCCTCGAAAGTGGACCGGATGCCGCCCGAGGGAAGGGAGGAAGCGTCGGGCTCGCTCTGGATGAGTTCTTTTCCCTTGAAGGACTCGATGGGCATCCCGCTTTCATCCTTGGACATGAAGGACATGTGCTTTTCGGCGGTCATTTCCGTCCGGGGGTGGAACCAGTGGGTCCAGTGGGTGGCCCCCTTCGAGAGGGCCCATTCCTTCATGGCCGCAGCCACCATGTCCGCCATGGCCGAGTCGAGCTTCTGTCCTCCTTCGATGGAGGCCATGAGCGCCTCGAAAATATGCTGGGGAAGTCTCTCCTTCATTGCCCGCCTGTCGAAAACGTACATTCCGAAAATTTCCCGTGCCTTGTCGAATTCCACTTCGGTTCAACTCCTTCCGGCTGTTCCCGCAAAATAAAAACGATGCCACTTTATAGCACTGACTCCGGACATTAGTCAAGAGAAAAACCGAAATGTACTGCATAAAAAACATGGAAGGTTGTTTTTGAGGCAAAGCGATAGATTCTAAGCAGGTGTTTGTCTAAAATGCAGTCCATGGAAAAAGAGAAAAAACTCCGGGGCCGCCGAAGAGGCCCCTGTGCACGCCCGGAAGGCTTCCGGCAGCGCCCGGGAGGCGAAAGCCGTTCCTCTTCCGGGGATATGGTGTAAAATCAATCATGGAATGATTCTTGCCCCTGTACTCCGGGCCGGCCTGCACCGGCGACCATTTTTCTCGAAAGGCGGGGATTCCCCATGCTGCTCCGGAAGGAATTCATCTTCGACGCCGCCCACAACCTGGTGGAATATCACGGAAAGTGCGAGCGGCTTCATGGACATACATACAGGCTGGCAGTGGTACTGAAGGGCTCGCCCGACAGGGAGGGAATGATCGCTGATTTCTGCGAGGTTTCCTCCCTTGTGAAGGAGAGGGTCATCTCCAGGCTCGATCATGCCTACCTGAACGACATTCTTCCCCAGCCCACGGCGGAGTACATCGCCCGGTGGGTCTGGGAGCAGGTGGCGGAACCCCTTCGCCGCCCGAACTGCAGGCTCTGGGAAGTGGAGGTCTGGGAGACCGCCACGAGCTGCGCGGTGCTCACAGCCGAGGACATGGACCATGCGTGACGTGCAGAGCGAACGGGACTCCCGCCGGATTCCCATCGACAGGGTGGGGGTCGGCGGCGTGTCATACCCCATCGTGGTCCTGGACCAGAAAGAGAACATCCAGCACACCGTGGCTTCCGTCTCCATGTCCGTCTCTCTTCCCCACGAATACCGGGGCACCCACATGAGCCGGTTCATCGAGGTGCTCCACGAGTTCCAGGGGAAGGTGACCCTGCCTCACATGGAGCAGATTGCCGAGGATCTCCGGACGGTCCTTTCCGCCGAGTGCGCGGAGATCGTCTTTTCCTTCCCCTATTTCATATCGAGAAATGCCCCCGTCTCGGGGCTGAGCAGCTTCACCAGGTACGACGTTTCCTTTACGGCCGTCAAGGGAGAGGACTTCTTCGACCTGGTGACCTCAGTCACCGTCCCGGTCCAGACCCTGTGCCCCTGCTCCCGGGAGATCTCCGAGGCCGGGGCCCACAACCAGCGGGCCTTCGTGACCATCGCCGCCCGGATGAACGGGCTCGTGTGGATCGAAGAACTGGTTGACATTGCCGAGAGAAATGCGTCCGCTCCGGTGTATACTTTATTGAAGCGGGAGGACGAAAAATTCGTCACGGAACAGGCCTACAACACCCCCCGCTTCGTGGAGGACGTTCTGCGGGACGTGGCGGTGGACCTGGAGGCCGAGGACAGGATCACCTGGTACAGCATCCGGGTCGCCAGCAGCGAAAGCATACACAATCACGACGCCTTCGCGTCCCTTGAAAGGGACAAGGAAGGAAAGGGGAAAAAACGGGAGGAACGGAAATGAAGGTTGTGTTTTGGGGAAAGGAATTTTTCCGCCTGAAGGACTCCCTTGACGGTGCCTTCTCAGGTCATGACATTCTCGTCGCCGATCCTGCGGACGACCGGGGAGCCCTGGGGGATGCGGAAATGCTCGTCGTCAGGCCCGTGACGGTGGACGATGCCCTTCTCTCCCGGGCCCCCGCCCTGAAGCTCGTCCAGCAGTGGGGGGCCGGGGCCGAGGGGATCGACCTCGACGCCTGTTCCCGCAGGGGAATCTTCGCCTGCAATGTTCCCTCCATCGGAACGGGGAACGCCGAGGGAGTCGCCGAGGTGGCGTTCCTCCACATGCTGATTCTGGCCAAACGATTTTTCCGTGCCAGGGAGAAGCTTCTCGAAGGAAAGGTCTACACTCCTCCGGGAATGGCCCTGTGGGGGAAAAAGGCCTGCGTCATAGGCCTCGGCAACGTGGGACGGTCCATCACGGTGAGGATGAAGGCTTTCGGTATGAAGGTGACCGGGGTTAACCGCACCCTTCCGGCGGACCATGCCCGCTGGGGAATCGATACCTTCGTTACTCTCACCGATGCCGAAAAGGCGGTGAAGGGGGCGAAATTCGTCGTGACGGCCCTTGCCCTCACCCCGGAGACGGAAAATATCGTGGGCGAGCCCCTTTTTCGGGCCATGGACAGGGATGCCTTCTTCATCAACGTGGCCAGGGGCGGCATAGTGAGCCGGCAAGCCCTGGAACGTGCCCTGGAGGAGGAATGGATCGCCGGCGCCGGGCTCGATGTCCTCTGGGAGGAGCCCCACCGGACGGACGATCCTTTCCTCGCCCATCCGAAGGTGGTGGTGACCCCCCACATCGGCGGTGTGAACGACGCCTCCCTCGAGGGAGTCCTCAGGTTCATTGCAGGCAATGCGGCGCTCCTTGCGGAGGGAAAGAGACCCATGTCGTGTCTCAACGAAAGCGGGACGGGGCGGAAGAAGTCTTGAAAGAAACCCTGTCCGCCCTGTTCCGGAGATTCCTGTATTTTTTTCTGATCCTTGTCATCGCCGTCGGAGTGGTGTACATCTATTTTCTATGGTGGGAACGCAGGGAGTCCCTGAATCCGGAGGTGGTATCCGCCGTTCCCTACACCCATTCCGACAGGATCCCCGCCCGGGCGGTGCTTCTCTGGCGGGAGGAAGTGGTTTCCTCCCGGTGGAGCGGCGCGGTGGCCTTCCCTGCCCCCGGCCCGAGAAGGGTGGCGAAGGGGGAGACCCTCGCGGTGGTCAGCGCGCCCTCCGGAAAGATGGCGGTCAAGGCGGAGAAAACGGGGTATTTCGTTCCCGCCCTTGACGGCGCCGAAGGAGAGTGGACCTACGCCGCCTTCTGGAACGGCATGGCTCCCCTGCCGTCCGCTCCTCCGGCGCAGTTCATAGGACCAGGGACCTTCGTGGAGAAAGGACGGCCGGTGGGGAAGCTCATTTCCCAGCCCCAGGATCTTCGCTGCATCCTCTACGCGGACGTGACGCCGTCCCTTGAGCGGGACATCAGGGCGGGATTCGTCCGGGTGAAGACGAAGGAAACGGAGTGGGCGGCGAAGGCTGAAGTCCGGGTCGCCCGGTTTCTTGATTCGAAAGTGAAGCTCTACCTGACGCTCCCGTTCTTCCCCGCCTCCGCGACGGCTTCCAGGGAGATGGGCCTTCTTCTCGAAGCGGGAGAGCGAAGCGGGGTCTCCGTCCCGGAATCGGCGGTGCTTTTCCGGGAGGGGCGGCTTGGGGTGCTCCTGGTGGACGGAAATATGGTCCATTTCCAGGCAGTCCGGGGAATTCCGGTGGAGGGCGGCAGATTTTTCATCACAGAGGGACTGAGGCCCGGAAATATCGTGGTGCTCCATGCCCAGAACGGAAAGGAAGGGAAAATCCGTTTATGGTAACTTCTATTCGGGACAACCTGGAATCGGTCCGGGACGACATTCGAAAGGCCGCTGCCCTGTGCGGCAGGCGGGAGGAGGAGATTCTTCTCGTTGCCGTGACGAAGACACGTCCGGTGGAGGATGTGGCGGAAGCGGTACGCTGCGGCGTGACGGCCGTGGGGGAGAACAGGGTCCAGGAACTGCTGGAGAAGCGGGCCCTCTGGCCAGGGGGCGTCGAACCGCAGTGGCGGCTCATCGGCCACCTCCAGCGGAACAAAGTCCGGAAGGCTCTTTCCGTTGCCTCCACAGTGGACTCGGTGGACTCCCCGGAACTGGCCGCCGCCCTCTCGAGGATCGCCGCGGAGGAAGGCAGAATCCTTCCCGTGCTTCTCGAGGTGAACACGTCCGGTGAAGCCTCCAAGCACGGGGTTGCCCCGGGGGAAGCGGAAGCCCTGCTTCACCATATTCTCCGGAACTGTCCTTCTCTCCGTCCGGAAGGCTTCATGACCATCGGGCCCCTCACCGGGGGAGAAACGGATGTGCGGAGGGCCTTCGCCCTTCTCCGGACCATCTGCGATTCTGCGCGCGGCAGCACGGGGCTGGCTCTTCCGGAACTTTCCATGGGAATGAGCGGCGATTTCTTCTGGGCGGTGCAGGAAGGAAGCACCATGGTGCGTGTCGGTTCGTCCATATTCGGTGCGCGCCGGTGAAAGACGGGGGTGGAGGAATGCTTGAAAGGCTGATGGCGCTCCTGGGACTGGTGGATCCCGGCGGAGAGTACGATGACGACGGGGAAGAGGATCTTCGCCCGGACCTGGAGGAGCGGGAGGAGCGGGTGATCCGCCCCGCTGCGGGAGAGGCGGACCTCATCATCCTCCGGGGCCCGTCCGGGCCGGACAGAAAGGAAGAACTCGCGGAGGCCCTCAGAAAGGGTAAAATGCTCCTCGTGGACCTGCGGGGGATGGAGCGTGAACCCGGCCAGAGCCTCCTTGACTTTCTCTGCGGGGTCGCCTTCGCGAACAGGGGGACGGTGCTCAGGGTAGCGGGAGGAATTTTTCTCGCTTCGCCGAGAAAAACCATGATAGAGGAATGGGAGGACGAAAACGGTGCCTGATCTTTTGACCGCCCGGGACATCGAAAGCAAGTATTTTTCCAGGGCAATGCGGGGCTACGCGGTCAGCGAGGTGGACGAATTCCTCGACCGGGTGGCGGAAGATATCCAGGAATACTCCCTCCGGTGCGCGGAGCTCGAGCGCCGCATCGACAGGCTTGAAGAACAGATCCGGGAATACGAGAACCTCAAGGAGACCCTCCAGGGAACGCTTCTCATGGCCCAGAAAAGCGCGGAGGCCAAGGAAGAGGCTGCGAGCAGGCAGGCGGAAACCCTGATCAGCGAGGCACGGCTGAAGGCCGAGCAGGTCGTTCTTGACGCCTCGGCGGCGAAGGACAGGGAACGGAGGGAACTCCAGCGTCTCCGGCAGATGAAGCAGGAGTTCAAGGCGGAATTCAGGGCCCTGCTCTCACGGTTCGCCGCCCTCTCCGACGGCGAGGAAGAATCCTTCGCCGAGGAGGAAGAGTCAGCGAGGTGAACGCTCCTGTCCGCAGTCTTTCCGACCCCGTCCGGTTTGTGAAGGGAGTGGGCCCCGCCCGGGAGGCGCTGCTTGCACGGCTCGGGATCCGCTCCGCCGGGGATCTCCTCTTCCTCTTTCCTGCCCGGTACGAGGACAGGCGGAACCTCGCCCCCCTTTCGTCCCTCCGTGGCGGCGAGACCGTGTCGGTGGCAGCGCGGGTGGCGGCCTTCGAACGGCGGAAAACTGCCCGGAAAGGACTTTCCGTCATCACCGCCCTCATCTCCGACGGCATGACCATGGCCAGGGCCGTGTGGTTCAACAGGGTGGGTCTTGAAAAGGTGCTCCTTCCGGGAGTACGGGTCCTTTTCTTCGGCCGGGTCGACGTACGGGGGGGGGCGGTCCAGCTCACGAACCCCGACTTCGAGATCCTGGACGAAGACGGGGACGAAGAAAAATCCCTCGCCATCGTTCCCGTCTACCCCACCACCGCAGGGCTCTCCCAGAAGGCCCTGCGGAGAATGACCGGCTCGGCCCTGGAAGATTTCCTTCCCTCCCTCGGGGAATTCCTTCCCGACGACCTCCGTTCCCGGCTCCGACTGCCCGGCGTGGCAGAATCGGTCCGGCAGCTTCACTATCCCGAATCCCGGGAGAAATGGAAGGCCGCCCGGAACCGGCTTGCCTTCGATGAATTCTTCCTCCTCCAGACGGGACTGGCCGTTCGCCGCAGCCTTGCCGGGGACACGGCTTCTCCGGCTCCCTCCCTCCCTCCCGGGAGGCTTGTGGCGGAATGCCTCGAAAACAGGCTTCCCTTCACCCTCACGGACGGGCAGAAAAAAGCGGTGGAGGACATCTTCGCCGACATGGCGCGGGTCGTACCCATGAACCGCCTGCTCCAGGGGGACGTGGGCTCGGGCAAGACGGTGGTGGCCCTCCTGGGCCTTCTGGCGGCCATGGACGGAGGATGCCAGGGGGCATTTCTCGCCCCCACGGAAATCCTCGCCCGGCAGCACTACCTCCGCCTCGCCCCCATGATCGAAGCCCTCGGCGGCAGATGCGCCCTCCTCACCGGCTCCCTCCCGGCCAGGGAGAAAGCTGAAATCCAAAAAGGCCTGGAATCGGGAGAAATTTCCGTGGCCATAGGGACCCACGCCCTGCTCTCCGAAAAAACGGCCTTTGCCAGGATGGGCATTGCCATCGTGGACGAGCAGCACCGGTTCGGCGTCCTGCAGAAGCATGCCTTCCGGTCCAAGGGCGAGAGCCCCCATGTCCTCGTCATGACGGCCACCCCCATTCCCCGGACGCTTACCCTTACGGTCTACGGCGACCTTGCCGTCTCCGTCATCAACGAGCTGCCACCGGGAAGGAAACCCGTGGAGACCAGGGCGGTCCCTCCGAAGAAGATCCCGGGACTCCTCTCCTTCCTCGGGGAACGGATGAAAGCCGGTGAACGGGTCTACTGGATCTGCCCCCTCATTGAGGAAAGCGAAACCCTTGATCTGGCGGCGGCTGAGGCACGGTTCGCCGAGCTCCGGGAGCGTTTTTCGCCCCTGGGGGCCGGTCTGCTCCACGGCCGCCTTCCCAACGGTGAGAAGGAAAATGTCATGGACGGCTTCCAGCGGGGGGACATTTCCCTCCTCGTATCAACCACCGTCGTGGAGGTGGGAGTGGACGTGCCCGAGGCCACCATCATGGTGGTGGAGGATGCCGTCCGGTTCGGCCTGTCCCAGCTCCACCAGCTTCGGGGAAGGGTGGGGCGGGGAACCGGTGAATCCTGGTGCTTCCTGATATGCTCCCCCTCCTCGCAGGAGGCGAGGGAACGGATCGGGGCGTTCTGCGCCACCTCCGACGGATTCGCCATCGCCGAGGCGGACCTCCGGCTCAGGGGGCCCGGGGAAGTGTGCGGCGTCCGACAGTCGGGAGTCACGGACTTCCGCGTGGCGGACCTGATCAGGGACAGGGATATTCTTGAAACCGCGAGAAGGGAAGCCTTCAGCCTCGTGGCGAAGGACCCGGGACTCCTGTCGTGCCCGGAGCTGAAGGACCGGCTGTACACCACTCTGGGGAGGTCGCTGAACCTTGTGGAAACGGCGTGACAGGGATCTCCCGGCAGGGGAGAAAACGGCCGGCTCCGCCGACCTGGAACGGTATCTTCTGAACCTCCTCTCCAGGGGGATACTTCCCGCTGCGAAGGTCAGGGAAAAGCTCGCAGCCCGGGGAGCGTCCCCTGAAGAAGCCGACGGGCTCATCCTCCGCTTCGAGGAGGGGGGCTTCATCGACGACAGGGCCTATGCCGTCCTGTTCGCCGATTCCCGCCCGGACTGGGGACCCATCCGCCTGAGGGACGAACTGAGGAGGAGAGGCGTATCCTCCTCCTTCATCCGCGAGGCCCTCGAGGACATTGACGAGGAGGCAAGGGCGAAAGCCCTTGCGGAGGAACTGGCTTCAAGGGGGCTGGAGGCGGAGAAGATCATCGGGCGCCTTCTCCGGCGCGGTTTTTCCTTCTCCGTCTGCAGAAAGGTAACGGAAAGGGCTTGTGAGGGTGAAGGCTGACCTGTAAAATAGTACGAAGCACGGAAAACGGGAGACTTCTGTTTTCCCCCTTACCAGTACCTTGAAAATAAAATTGAGGAGTGATTACAGCACCATGAATTTTTTGACAGCAATGGTCGCAATTGTCGTGGGAATTGCCGCCGGAACAGGGGCGGGATTCCTTCTTTCCAAAACCCTCGGGGCGCGAAACCTTGAAAGCGCAAAAGCCCAGGCCAGGAATATCCTGAGAGAGGCCCAGGTGGCAGCGGAACAGAGCAAGCGGGAAAAGCTCACCGAGGCCAAGGAAGAGATCTTCAGGCTCCGCCAGGAGATCGAGAGGGAAGGCAAGGAACGCCGCAACGAACTCCAGAGGGCAGAGCGGCGGCTGGAACAGAAGGAAGAGAACCTTGACCGCAAGCTCGACCGGGTAGCCCACCGGGAGGAAGAGCTCAAAGGAAGGCAGGAGGAGCTGGAAGCCCGCCTGCTCGAAGTCGAGGAGACGAAGCGGAAGCAGATGGAACGCCTCGAGGAAATCGCCGGGATGACCAGGGAAACTGCCCGGGATATCCTTCTCAGGCAGACCGAGGAAGACGCCCAGCACATTCTCGGACTCAGGCTCAAGGAGCTTGAGGAGAAGGCAAAGCGGGAGGCCGAGAGAAAGGCCAGGGAAATCATCGTCACTGCCGTGCAGCGCTGCGCCGTGGAACATACTTCCGAGGCGGCTGTGAGCGTCGTCCATCTTCCCTCCGACGAAATGAAGGGAAGAATCATCGGCAGGGAAGGACGGAACATCAGGACCTTTGAAACCCTCGCCGGCGTTGACCTCATCGTGGACGACACCCCCGAGGCGGTGACCCTCAGCAGCTTCGACCCCGTCCGCAGGGAAATCGCCCGGCTCTCCCTCGAGCGTCTCGTGACCGACGGCAGGATTCACCCTGCCCGCATTGAGGAACTCATCGAAAAGGCCACCAGGGACGTGGAAGAACAGATTGTGGAAGCAGGCGAGAGCGCCCTGCTCGAAACGGGAATCAAGAACATGCATTCCGAGCTCGTCCACACCCTCGGACAGCTCAAGTTCCGGTTCAGCTACGGACAGAATGCTCTCCAGCACAGCCTCGAGGTTGCCTACATTTCCGGCATGATCGCCGCTGAGCTGGGGATTGACGAGGAAATTGCCCGCCGCGCCGGACTTCTGCACGACCTCGGCAAGGCGGTGGATCATCAGATTGAGGGGCCCCATGCCCTCATAGGGGCGGACCTCGCCAGACGGTACAACGAAACGCCCGAAATAGTGAACGCAATCGCTTCCCACCACGAAGACCAGGAGGCGAAGAGCATCTACGACGTCATCGTGGCCGCCGCAGACGCGGTCAGCGCCTCCCGCCCCGGAGCCCGCAGGGAAAGCCTCGACGCTTACGTCAAGCGCCTTGAAAAGCTCGAGGAGCTGGCCAAGGGGTTCAACGGCGTGAGCAAGGCTTATGCCATTCAGGCGGGCAGGGAGGTCCGGGTGGTGGTGTCCCCGAACATATCCGACGACGGCGTGGTCCACAAGATAGCCTTCGACATCGCCCGGAAGATCGAGGAGGAAATGAAGTATCCCGGCCAGATCAAGGTCACCGTCACGCGGGAGACCAGGGCCACGGAATACGCGAAATAGGCGAAAAATGAGGATACTCTTCATCGGAGACATCATGGGAAGCCCCGGGCGCAAAGCGGTTGCCGCGGTGCTTCCCCTCCTCCGGGAGCGGTGCGGCGGTTTTGACTTCGTTATCGCCAACTGCGAGAACGCCGCCGCCGGGAAGGGAATCACCAAAAAAATCGCCGACGAACTCTTCGGCCTCGGAATCGACGGCATGACATCGGGCAACCACATTTGGGACAAGCCCGAAGGGGTTGCCGTCCTGGAGGCGGAGCCCCGGATCGTCCGCCCGGCGAACTACCCGGACGAATGCCCCGGACAGGGAATGACGGTGCTGGAGAAAAACGGCAGGCGCCTCGCCATGGCCAACCTCCAGGGAAGGGTTTTCATGCCCCCCATCGACTGCCCCTTCAGGAAGGCGGACGTTCTTCTCGCCGCTGCGGGGCAGATTCCCCTTTTTCTCGATTTTCACGCCGAGGCCACATCGGAAAAAAAGGCGCTGGCCCATTATCTCGACGGCCGGGCCGCTGTGGTGATCGGAACCCACACCCATGTGCAGACCGCCGACGAAGAAATTCTTCCCGGAGGAACGGCCTGCATTACTGATGCGGGAATGACGGGAGGGCACAGAAGCTCCATCGGAATGAAGATGGAAGGCGTGCTCCCGAAGTTTCTCACCGGCATGCCTTCCAGGTTCGAAGTTTCGGGAGAAGGGCTGGCCCTCAACGGGGTGGCCGTAACCCTGGACGACGAGACGGGACGGGCTGTGGACATCCTCAGAATCAACGAAAAATTATCTCACTAAGAATGAGCGGGGGAGGCTTTTAAGCCTCCCCCGCTCATTCTTAGCCTTTCAGCAGATCCTCGGAAGAATCTCCCCCCAGGGCATATCCACCAGCCGTTCTCCCCCGATGGAGGTCTTCATGGAGACCATCCCCTTCGGCTCGGCGGAGGAGACTCGGCCGATGACGGCGGCGTCCGCGCAGAGAGGGGACTGCCTGAGGATCCGCAGGGCCTCGTCGGCATCGGAAGGGGCCACCGCAAGGGCGGCGCACCCCTCGCAGGCCATGTAGAGAGGGTCGAAGCCGAGAACGTCGCAGAGGGATTGTACCTGGAAACCCACCGGGATGGCGTCTTCGTCGAGGGAGAAATGGAGTCCCGTGGCCTCCGCCCACTCGCAGAGAACAGTGCCCAGCCCGCCTCTGGTGCAGTCCCTCATGCAGCGCAGCCCTTCGAGGTGCAGAAGGGGACTCAGGGCCGGCCACAGGGGGGCGCAGTCGCTCAGCAACCCCTCCACGGGGAGGTCGAACCGGGCGGACGCTATGGCCGCTCCGTGCCGTCCGATGGACGTGGTGACGAGAAGGGTGTCCCCTTCATGAATACCGGTCATGGATAGGGTCCGGGCCGTCCGGATCCTGCCGAAGGCGCAGCCCGTGATGATCATTCCGTCCACCGCCCCCGAGGGAACCACCTTTGTGTCTCCTGCGGCGAGGGTCATGCCTAGACGAGCGCAGGTAGAAGCGGCGCTCTCCATGTACGAAGCAGCCTCTTCGGAAGAAAGTCCCTCCTCGAGGACAAGACTGATGCCGAGGAAATCCGGGCTCGCGCCACGGACGGCCAGATCGTTGGCGCAGCCGCAGACGCACAGGTGCCCGATGTCGCCGCCCGGGAATCTCCGGGGCGACACGGTGAAGCCGTCCAACGTCATGGCGTAGCCTCCGGGAAGAAGGGCGGCGTCTTCCAGTTCGGGGCCGATATTCCGCTTCCTGAAGGAGTCGAGCAGCTGCGAGACGAGCTCTGCGCTCTGCCGCCCGCCGCTTCCGTGTCCCAGGGTGACTGTTGTGTCCTTCATGACCTGTCTCCTTTGAAATACCGGAAGTAAGCTCCGCATGTCCCCTCGCCGGACACCATGCAGGGGCCCACGGGGGACAGGGGAGTACATGCCGAGCGGAACAGGGGGCATTCCGGCGGGATAATCTTTCCTGTCAGCACCTCGCCGCACCGGCAGCCTGCCGGGGGAGTGCCCGGACGGAGAGAGATGCCGAACCGCTTTTCCGCGTCGAAGGATTCATACGGCCTTTTCAGTGCCAGCCCCGAGGCCGGAATGGTCCCGATGCCCCTCCACGCGGTGTCCCGGTGTTCGAAGACTTCCTCAAGCAGTCCGAGGGCTTTCGGGTTCCCTTCCTTTTTCACGGCTTTCCCGTACACCGAACGGAGGGCCGGTGCACCCTGTTCGTGCTGTCTCACGATGTCCGCGAGGCCCAGAAGGATCTGGTCCGGTTCGAAGCCGGCTATCACGCCGGGAAGGCCGTACTTTTCGGGAAGAAAACGGAAGGGATCGTGCCCGAGGATGACGCATACGTGGCCTGGCAGGAGAAAGCCGGAAAGCCGGAGGTCCGGGTCCGCGGCGAGAAGCTCCACTGCGGGCGGCGTCCGCTTGTGGAACGAAAGGACCGAGAGATTGCGGATCCCTCTCCGGGCCGCCTCTGCCACGAGGGCAGCCGTGGCCGGGGCTGTGGTCTCGAAGCCGACGCCGAGAAAGACCACTTCCCGGGAGCTGTATTCTTCCGCGAGGGACAGGACATCCATGGCTCCGGTCACCACCCTGGCGTCAAGACCCCGGGACCGCTTCGACGCCAGGGACCCTCCTTCGCAGGGAACCTTGAACATGTCCCCGTAGGCTGCCACCACAGCTCCCCTGTCGAGAAGAGAAAGGGCGGCTTCGATCTCACCCTGGTCGGTGACGCACACGGGGCAACCCGGGCCGGAGACAAGCCGCAGGGTCGGGGGAAGGACGGACCTGATGCCGGAACGGAATATGGAAACCGTATGGGTTCCGCAGACTTCCATCACCGAAAGTGGTGTCCTGGAGATCTTTCCCAGCAGCTCAGCGACGGAAGGGGCATTAATGGGCATAGGGTTCTCCCGCAAGAGCCCGCAGTTCGTCCCAGAGGCTCTTCAGTTCCTCCGAGTCCTCCGGGGAGAGCTTTTCTATGGCGAATCCGGCATGGACGAGGACCGTATCGCCGGGGACGACATCATCCAGGAGATCGGTGCGGATTTCCGTGCGAACGGCGCCCGCCGAGGCAAGAGCCCGGTTCTCTCCAAGAATTTCCTTGATGGTGTGGGGAACGGCAAGACACATGAAAACTCCTCCTTTTCCGGGCTATTGTACTCCAGAATGACCGGAGAATGAAGAAAATACATTTTCATGGAGTGGAAAGATGGAAGGAGGGTGCTATAATATGCTTCGATTATTCTATATTAAGAAAACACGCGGAATAGTGAAAGGTGGGTGACGCCCGGGAAAGAGCGGTATCGAACAGTATGAACGTGTTCCAACATCTGATCACAGAAAACGAAGGAGGGGTATGGGAATAATGGCACAGGAAGCCCATCGGGAACATTGGGGAAGCAGAATCGGATTTATACTGGCGGCTGCCGGATCGGCGGTCGGACTCGGAAACATCTGGCGTTTTCCGTACGTAACGGGCCAGAACGGCGGAGCGGCGTTCGTCCTTGTTTATCTTGCCATCATTTTTGTCCTCGGCTTCTCCGTCATGCTCGCCGAGATGGCCATAGGCAGAAAGGCCCAGCTCAATGCAGTCGGCTCCTTCGAGAAGCTCAGGGGCGGCGCATGGCCCATCGTGGGCTGGATGGGCGTTGTCGCGGGATTCATGATTCTTTCGTTCTACGCTGTCATCGGAGGCTGGACCATCAAGTATTTCATCTGGTCCTTCGGCGGCCTCATGACCGAAGCTGCCGCAGGCAAGGCGGGAGACGTGTTCGGCGGTTTCGTCACCAACACCCCGCAGGTAATCCTGTACCAGGCGATCTTCATGCTCATGACCATCTGGGTGGTCTACAAGGGAATCGGCGAAGGCATCGAGAAGTACTGCAAGATCCTCATGCCGGCCCTTTTCATCATCCTTCTCATCCTCATCGTCCGCTCCGTGACCCTCGAGGGTGCGGGCAAGGGACTTGAGTTCTACCTCAAGCCCGACTTCTCCAAGATCACCGGAAGTTCCATCGCGGCAGCCCTGGGACAGGCTTTCTTCTCTCTTTCCCTGGGTATGGGCTGCATGATCACCTACGGAAGCTACGTGGACAAGCAGACCGGCCTTCCCGGTTCAGCCATCCAGGTGTGCGTCATTGACACAGCCGTTGCCATCCTCGCGGGACTCGCCATTTTCCCGGCGGTCTTTGCCTTCGGAGTGGACGCAGGCGCCGGTCCCGGCCTGACCTTCGTCACCCTTCCATCGGTCTTTGCCAAGATGGCCGGAGGGACGATCTGGTCAGCCCTGTTCTTCCTGCTTCTCTTCATTGCCGCCCTGACGTCGGCCATCTCCCTTCTCGAAGTGGTGGCGGCCTACTTCATCGACAAGGGATGGAGCAGGCCCAAAGCCGCATGGATCATGGGATTCCTCATCTTCGCCCTCGGCATTCCTTCCGCCATGTCCCTGACCGGAGCGCCGAAGATCGCGGGGAAGGACTTCCTCGACGCCATGGACTTCATTTCATCCAACGTCCTTCTGCCCCTGGGCGGCGTGTTCATTGCCCTCTTCGTGGGCTGGATCTGGACGGCCGACGCACGGAAGGAAGTCACCAACGAAGGAACCCTTTCCTTCGGGATTATGGAGCTGTGGATCTGGGTCTGCCGGGTCATTGCTCCTGCCGCCATCCTCTACATCTTCATCACCGGCCTGAAGTGGTAGCCGGCAACAGCCGTTGTACCGGGGCCCCTGCGGGGGCCCCTATTTTTCCGGAATTCTTATTTTGTTGTTCCATTCACAAAAAGACTTGACTCCTTTTTTTCATTGTGTAAAATAAACATGATCTCCGGATGAACGCCGCAAGAGAGACTTTCCCGCACGAAGGAAAGCGCCGAAGGGGCAAGGCCGGCCGAACAGTGCCGGCGGAAACTCTCAGGCGAAAGGATTGCGGCCGGACGGATCTCTGAAATGAATAGCTCCCCCGATGCGGTTTCCCTCCTCTCCGGGGCTATGCGACAGAGAGTGTCTTACCTATAGGCATAGGGAGGCAGTTGAATGTCCTGTCGCAGGCTTCTTGTTACCAACAATCCCCTTTTGCGGAACACCATCCCGTCCTGCGATTTCGTCGACGGGAACTCTCTGTCTGTTCTCCTGCGGTCGAGAGATTTTGTCCACATGGGCTGGGTTCTGCTGTCCCACCCCCTGTACGGAAATCTCCGCCCCCATCAGCATCCGTACCGCTCCGTCCTCCTGGAGCGTCCCGCCGGTGAACCCCGGCCGCCTCTCGATCTCCAGTCCCTCGAGTATGTGGAAAACGCCCTCGGTGTCTATTCCGCAGAGAAGGAGCGGATTCTCTCGGACAAGGGAATGCCCGGCACGGTCCGGGATGATTATGCCTTTATCGACGCCGAGCTCATGAAGGAAAGCCTTTCCCGCTACGGCCTCTGGCCCCGGGAATCTTTGAAAACAGATCATTGAAAGGAGGTGAAGGATAATGGTTGAATTGACGAAGGAGAATTTTGACGCCGAGGTCAAGGAGAGCGCTCTTCCCGTGCTCGTTGACTTCTGGGGCCCCAAGTGCGGTCCCTGCATGGCGCTGCTCCCCAATGTCCATAAGATGGCTGAGGAGTACGAGGGTAAGGTGAAGTTCTGTTCCGTGGATGTTTCCGAGAACCGGAGAGTTGCCATCGCGAACAAGGTCATGGGCCTTCCCACGTTCCTGTTCTGGAAGGACGGTGCGGAAGTCGCCAGGATCAGCGGCGGAGATGTGACCCTGGAGAAGATCCGGGAAAATGTGGAGGCTCTTCTGAAGTAGCCTTCGCGCCCAAAAGGGGGGAAACAGACAACCATGAGACTCGAGCTGCACAAAGTGAAAATCAACAAGCTGGCCTGGGGAGACAAGACCTTTGCCCGGGGCGGTGTGCTGACGGTGAACAAAGAGGAACTCCTTTCCGTTCTCGCCGGCGATGAACGGCTTGCGAAGGTGGACGTGGACATAGCCCTTCCCGGCGAAAGCGTCCGCATCCTTCCCGTGAAGGACGTAGTGGAGCCCCGCTTCAAGATGGAAGGCCCCGGAGGAGTGTTCCCGGGCATGGTGTCCGACGTGGAAACCGTCGGCGAGGGCAAGACCCTCGTCCTTTCGGGAGCCGCCGTTGTCACCACCGGAAAGATCGTCCGCTTCCAGGAAGGCATTATCGACATGACCGGGCCGGGAGCGGAATACACTCCCTACTCCGGGACCTGCAATGTCGTGGTCATTCTCGAGAACGTCGAGGGAATCGACAAGCACGATTACGAGACCGCCTGCAGGATGGCCGGGCTGAAGGCTGCGGCCTACCTGGCAGAAAAGTGCCTCGGCACGCCCGCCGACGAGGTCGAGACCTACGAGACCCCCTGCCTGAAGGACGCCGTGGCGGCCCATCCGGGACTGCCGAAGGTCGCCTACCTGTACATGCTCCAGTCCCAGGGACTTCTTCACGACACCTACCTCTACGGCGTTGACGTGAAAAAGATCCTTCCCACCTTCCTCAACCCCACGGAAGTCATGGATGGAGCCATCGTTTCGGGCAACTGCGTGTCCGCCTGCGACAAGAACAACACGTACTCCCACCAGAACAACCCGGTGATCCACCACATGTTCAGGCGCCACGGCAAGGACTTCAACTTCCTCGGCTGCATCGTCACCAACGAAAACGTGACCCTTGCCGACAAGAAGAGGTGCTCCTCCTATTCCATCAAGCTGGCGAAGACCCTCGGTGTTGATGGTCTGCTCATCTCCGAGGAAGGTTTCGGCAATCCCGACGCCGACCTGATCATGAACTGCTGGAAGGCGGAGCGGGCCGGGATCAAGACCACCCTCCTCACCGACGAATACGCCGGCCAGGACGGCGCGAGCCAGTCCCTCGCCGACTCCTGCCCCGAGGGAGACGCCTGCGTCACCGCAGGAAACGCCAACGAAGTGATCGTCCTTCCTCCCATGAAGAAGGTCATCGGCGTTCCCGAGGAAGCCAATATCATCGCCGGAGGCTGGCAGGGATCCCTCGCCGCCGACGGAACCATCACCGTGGAGCTCCAGGCCATCCTCGGAGCCACCAGCGAGCTCGGCTTCACGAAGCTCGGAGCCTACACCATCTGATCCGAATGACCGGAGGCTGTTCCGCCATCGGGCGGAAAGGCCCCACTATGACAAGGAGGTGTCACAGCATGGCAAAACTGGCAGGCAAAAAAGTACTGCTGCTCGGTGAGCGCGACGGCGTTCCCGGCCCCGCCATGGAAGCATGCTTAAAGGACAGCGGCGCCGATATCGTCTTCTCGGTGACCGAATGCTTCGTCTGAACCGCCGCAGGAGCCATGGATCTGCAGAACCAGCAGCGCATCAAGGATGCCGCTGAGAAGTACGGCCCGGAAAACGTGGTCGTGATTCTGGGTTCCTCCGATGCCGAAGGCGCTGAAATCTACGCCGAAACGGTAAGCAACGGAGACCCCACCTATGCAGGTCCCCTGGCCGGAGTCCAGTCTGGACTCGCCGTATACCATGTCTTTGAACAGGAGATTCGGGACGAATGCGACGCAAACGCCTGGGAAGAGCAGATCAGCATGATGGAAATGGTGCTCGACCCCGAGAAGCTGTCTGAAGCCGTGAGCGGCATTCGGGCACAGTTCAGCAAGTACGCCCTATAAGAGGGGAGGGAGTAATTGTGTCATACCGGATCATACATTATATAAATCAGTTCTACGCCGGCATCGGCGGCGAAGAGAAGGCTGACGTCACTCCCGAAATCCGGGAGGGAGTCGTCGGGCCGGGAATGGCCCTGAAGGCCGCTCTTGGAACGGATGCCGAGATAGTTGCCACAGTTGTCTGCGGAGACTCCTATTTCGCTTCCAACATGGAGAAGGCGTCCGCCGAAATTCTCGACATGATGAAAAAGTACAAACCCGACGCGGTGGTCGCCGGCCCGGCGTTCAACGCCGGACGGTACGGCACCGCCTGCGGCGCTCTGTGCGAGGCCGTGGTGAAGCAGCTCGGCATTCCCGCGGTTTCCGGAATGTATCCCGAGAACCCCGGCGTGGAGATGTACAAGAAAAGTTTCTACATCGTGGAAACCCCTGACAGCGCCGCCGGCATGAGGAAAGCCGTTCCCGCCATGGCCGGCCTCGTCCTGAAGCTCCTGAAGGGCGAACATATCGGCACCCCTGCGGAGGAAGGCTACATCGAACGGGGCGTCAGGAAGAACAAGTTCTACGACAAGCTCGCCGCCGAGCGGGCGGTGGACATGTTCACCGCCAAGCTCAAGGGAGAGCCCTTCGTCACCGAGTACCCCATGCCCGTTTTCGACCGGGTTGCTCCCAACCCTGCCGTGAAGGACATGAAGAATGCGGTCATCGCCCTGGTCACCTCCGGCGGTATTTGCCCCAAGGGCAACCCCGACCACATCGAGGCCTCCAGCGCCAGCAAGTTCGGCGAGTATGACATCACCGGCGTTATGGACCTCACTTCCGACGGCTACTGCACTGCCCACGGCGGCTACGACGCCACCTACGCAGACCAGGACGCTGACAGGGTCCTTCCCGTGGACGTCCTTCGGGACATGGAAAAAGCGGGTGTCTTCAAGAAACTCCACAACAAGTTCTATACCACCGTGGGCAACGGCACGGCCGTGGCCAGCTCGAAGCGCTTCGCCGAAGAAATTGCCCGCAGGCTCATCGCCGACGGCGTCACCGCCGTCATTCTCACCTCCACCTGAGGCACCTGCACTCGTTGCGGCGCAACGATGGTCAAGGAAATCGAGCGTGCAGGCCTTCCCGTGGTACACATTTGCACCATAGTTCCCATCTCCCTCACCGTGGGAGCGAACAGGATCGTTCCCGCCATAGCCATTCCCCATCCCCTCGGCGACCCCACGAGGACCATGGAAGAAGAGAAGGAGATCCGGCGCCACATGGTGGAAAAAGCCCTGAAGGCGCTTCAGACGGAAATTTCCGATCAGACGGTATTCGCCGACTGACGGACGCCCATGCGGGGGCCCGGAGAGCATCCGGGCCCCGCAGCTCACGAGAGAACAGCACAAGGAGGTTGGACCCCCATGGCCACCGCAGGAATCAAAGGATATGCCTATTGCCTGAACCACGCTCCCGAGACGGGATTCCATTACGGGAACACGCCGTTCATTGAACGAGAGACGAAGGGTGAGACCGAGTTCCTTCGGGAACTGCCGTCCTTCATGCAGAAATACGAGGAAGCCAGGGACTATGCCCCCAACCAGGCCTACATCGGCGGGATGACCCTCGAAGCCCTGGAAAACTCCCCGCAGCCCTGGCACGGCAACAGGATCGCCGGATCGGGCCGCTATGGAGCTTACGGAGAAATCATGCCGGAGGACGAGTTCCTCGGGCTGATGGATATATGCGATGTCTTCGACATCATCTGGCTGGAGACTTCCTTTGCCGCTTCGGTCAGGGAAAAGCTTGCCGCAAGTCCTGTGATGAACGATAAGCTGCTCGCCCGCCTCGAGGCAGGCCATTCCGCCGACGAGATCGCCGGTGAGGTAGCTCACAAAAAGGCCCTCCCCCTGTACTTCAGCGGAAAGGTCGTGGGCTGTGCCCGGAACGGCCACGAAGTGGACGACTGCCTCTTCGCCTACGTGCTTCTCGAGAACCTCGCCTGCAAGGCAGGGGGAGTGCTCTCCCTCCTTCACCTGCTGAAGAACACGGGCATGGCTCCCGAAGAGGTGGATTTCGTCATCGAATGCTCCGAGGAAGGCGCGGGCGACATGAACCAGCGGGCCGGAGGAAACTTCGCCAAGGCCATCGCTGAAATCGCCGGGTGCGTCAACGCCAGCGGCTGCGACGTCCGGAGCTTCTGCGCCGGTCCCGTCAACGCCATGATCGCCGGTGCGACCCAGGTGGCTTCCGGCGCACGGAAAAACTGCGTCGTGCTCGCCGGGGGAGCCATTCCGAAACTCTACATGAACGGACGGGACCACGTGAAGAAGAAAATGCCCGCCCTGGAGGACTGCCTCGGAAACTTTGCCGTTCTTCTTGTTCCCGACGACGGAACGAACCCCGTCATGAGGCTTGACGTCCTCGGCAAGCACACCGTGGGCGCAGGATCGTCTCCCCAGGCCGTCACCACCGCCCTCATCCTCGATCCCCTGGAGCGGGCTGGGCTTTCCTTCATGGACGTGGACAAGTACGCCGCCGAACTGCACATCAACGAGATCACACTCCCTGCGGGAGCGGGCGACGTGCCCCTGGCGAACATCAAGATGACTGCCGCTCTCGCGGTTACAAAGAAAGCCATAGAGAAGGCGGACATGATGACCTTCGTCAAGGAGCGGGGGGTTCCCGGGTTTGCCCACACCCAGGGGCACATCCCCTCGGGAGTGCCCTTCATAGGGCACGCCTGCGAGGCCCTGAAGGCGGGAACCATGAACCGGGCCATGATCATCGGCAAGGGAAGCCTCTTCCTGGCCAGGCTCACGAACCTTGCAGACGGGGCATCTTTCCTGCTCGAGCCTGCTTCCGGAAAAAAGGAGACCGGAGCCGCGGTTTCCAAAGACGACATCAAGGCCCTTCTCCTGGAGGTTCTCTCCGAACTGTCAGGAAAGCTGTAGACGGGAGGAAAGACCATGTCTGACATCAGGAAGCTCATAGGCGAAGCCCTGGCGGAGATCGTATCCGACGCCCGGTCGGGAGGCCCCCGGATTTCCGTGGGTCTCATGGCCATGGGCAGCGAGCTCGGGGCGGAGGAACTCGCCCGGGGAGCCAGGCTGGCCCAGGAAAATTCGTCCCGGATCGGGGTGGTCATGATCGGTCCGAGGATCCCCGGCTTCGGGGACCTGGCGTGGATCGAGACCCCGGACTGCGAGGAGGACGTGGCGAAGGCCATGGAGAAAGCCCTTTCCGACGGAAGGATCGCCGGAGCGGTTGCCCTCCACTATCCCTTCCCCCTGGGTGTCACCACCATAGGAAGGGTTGTGACCCCCGGCAGGGGAAAACCCATGATCCTTGCCTCGTCCACCGGCACCTCCGCAGTGGGCAGGGTGGAGGCCATGGTCAGGAACGCCCTGTACGGCATCGCGGCAGCCAAGTCCATCGGCCTGGAAAACCCCACGGTGGGAATCCTTAACGTGGACGGTGCCCAGCTTGCCTACAAGGCCCTCAATAGCCTGAAGGAAAAGGGATACCCCGTGTCCTTCGGCGCCAGTGTCCGGAAGGACGGCGGAGCGGTCCTCAGGGGGAACGACATCCTCGCCGGAGCCGTCGATGTCTGCGTCACCGACACCCTCACGGGCAACGTGCTCATGAAGATGTTCTCCTCCTTCACCACCGGAGGATCCTACGAATCCCTCGGATGGGGCTACGGCCCCTCGGCGGGGGAGGGGTGGAACAGGATCATTTCCATCATCTCCAGGGCCTCCGGAGCCCCGGTCATCGCAGGCGCCCTGGAGTATACCGCCAGGGCTGCGGCGGGAAAATTGCCGGAAAAGGTGGCGGCGGAGCTTGCCGCGGCGCGGAAGGCAGGCCTGGACGCCGTGCTCGAAGGGCTCGCCCCGAAAGCCCCCTGCACCGACCTGGTGACCGCTCCTCCCGCAGAGCCCACCGACGAGGAGATCCACGGCGTGGACGTCCTGTCCATTGAAGACGGCGTCAAAGTCCTCTGGAAAGAGGGCATTTATGCCGAATCCTCCATGGGATGCACCGGTCCCGTGATCAAGGTGCCAGGGAAACATCTCGGCAAGGCCGAAGACATTCTCAAAGCCGGCGGATATATTTGACATTAGTTGGGGAAGGCTGATTTCGCCTTCCCTTTTCTCTTTTCAGAAGAATGATCTGTGCTATAATTTTTCTGAAAGAATAAACCTATTCGTACATTAAAGGGGGTGAAAGCGGACTCAAACCTGCGCCCTGTTCCAGATTCCACCGTTTTTTCTGTTTTTGAGGCACCCCCTTCCCGGGAGAGTCCGGAGGGGAGGAAGTTTCCGCGCTGAATAACATGAGAGGGGGAATCGCAAGTTATGCAGGAAGTAATGAGGATCAACGGGATTATCAACGGTATCGTATGGGGGCCCTGGATGCTGGCCCTCCTGGTTGGCACCGGCGTTTACCTCACCATCGTTCTCGGTGTGCCCCAGCTTCGTTATTTTGGTCTTATGTTCAAGGAAGTATTCGGCAACCTCGGCAAGAAGAAGGAAGGCGAAGGCGCCATCTCCTCCTTCGCAGCCCTCTCCACCGCTCTCGCCTCCACCGTGGGAACGGGCAACATCGCGGGAGTCGCCACGGCCCTTCACCTCGGCGGTCCCGGAGCCCTCTTCTGGATGCTCGTTTCCGCAGTATTCGGCATGACCACGAAGATGGCAGAAGTCACCCTGGCAGTCAGGTTCCGTGAAAAGGACGAACTGGGCAACTGGCGGGGCGGCACCATGTACATCCTCGACAAGGCCGCCGGTCAGAAATGGCTCGCCTGGCTCTTCGCCCTCTTCGGATTCCTCGCCTCCTTCGGCATCGGCTGCGCTGTCCAGGCCAACTCCACCGCTGAAGGCTTCAACCTCGGCTTCGGCATCCCCAACATCTATACCGGCGTGGCGGTTGCCGTGCTCACCGCTCTCGTCATCATCGGCGGCCTGAAACGGATCTCCGAGGTCACCACCTACCTTGTGCCCTTCATGGCCATCTTCTACATCGTAGGCGCCATCCTCGTGGTTGCCACCCACACCGAACAGATCGTGCCGGCCTTCAGCAATGCCGTGAAGTATGCCTTCAGCGATCCCATGGCCATGCCCGGCGCCATCGCCGGCTGGGCGGTCAAGGCGGCCATCACCCGGGGTATTGCCCGGGGCGTCTTCTCCAACGAGGCCGGTCTCGGCTCCGCTCCCATGGTTCATGCCACCGCAGTGGTGGACCATCCTGTCCGCCAGGGCATGTACGGCCTCTTCGAAGTGTTCACCGACACCATCGTCATCTGCACCCTTACCGCTCTTGCCATTCTCACCAGCGGTGTGCTGACGGGGCAGCCGGAGCTCTCCGGAGCCAAGCTCTCCCTGTCCGCCTTTGAAGCCGTCCTCGGCGGTACGGGCACCATGATCCTCTCCGTGGGGCTGGCTCTCTTCGCCTTCTCCACCATCCTCGGCTGGTACTGGTACAGCGAGACCTGCGGCACCTACATCTTCGGAACGAAGGTCATTCCCGTCCTGAAGATTCTCTGGATTGCCTTCATCGTCCTCGGCGCGGCAGGCGGCGTGTTTCTCGGCGACGGCAAGGCCTTCCTCGACAACCTGTGGGATATGGCCGACACTCTGAACGGCCTCATGGCGATCCCCAACCTCGTGGCCCTTCTCATCCTCTCCGGCGAGCTGAGAAAGCTCGTAAAGGACTTCGACGAAAAGCGCCGGAACGGCACCCTGAAGATCTAACGAAACAACGGCAGGTTCGGAAAAAGGGGACGGGATTCCGTCCCCTTTTTTTCGGGAAGGAAGGGGATCCTCATGCACCGCGCCACGCGAATGGAAGTCAATCTTGCGAACGTGCAAGCCAATTTTCTGGCCATACGGCGCCATGTGGGGCCGGGGCCGGAGATTTTCGGAGTCATTAAAGCCGATGCCTACGGGCACGGTGTTCACCAGGTCTGCAAATCCCTTTCGGAAGCGGGATGCCGCCGTTTTGCCGTGGCCATCCCCGACGAGGCCTTCGAGCTTCGGGAAAGTGGCGTCACCGCGCCCATCCTCGTCCTCGGACCCACACCCGCCAGATCGGCGGCGGAATATGTCAGGCAGGGTGTCACGGCAACGATCACCGATCTTTCCTTTGCCCGTGTCCTCAGCGGCGAGGCGGTCAGGCAGGGCAGGAAAATGCCGGTCCACGTGAAGGTGGACACGGGGATGAGCCGCATCGGGTTCCTCCCGAGGGAGATTCCCGCCGTCCTCGACGAGCTGCAAACCCTGCCCGGGCTCTTCCTGGAGGGAATGTACACCCACTTCGCCACGGCGGACGAGCGGCGTCTCGATTTTACGGAGTACCAGTTCTCCGGGCTGAAGGAAGCTCTGGCAGCGGCGGAGGCCCGGGGAGTTCCCATCCCCTTCCGCCATGCCTGCAACAGTGCCGGGATCCTTGCCTGCCCGGACAAGTATCTCGACGGAGTCCGTCCCGGAGTTATCCTGTACGGCATGTATCCCTCCGCGGAATGCGTACGGTCCATCGACCTTCTTCCCACCTTCGAGGTGAAGACGGAAGTGGCCCTCGTGAAAGAACTGTCCCGGGGGAACGGCGTGGGCTACGGGCTGAAGTACATGACCAGGGGAGAAGAGCGGCTCGCGGTGCTCCCCGTAGGGTACGCCGACGGCTATTCCAGGGCACTCTCCATGAAGGTGGACGTCCTCATCGGCGGAAAACGGGTTCCCCATGCCGGGAACATCTGCATGGACCAGATGATGGTCAACGTCACCGGCATGGACGTGAAGGTGGGCGACGAGGTGGTCCTCATCGGGCGGCAGGGGAGTGAACACATTACCCCCGAGGAGATTGCCGCCGCCAGAAACACCATCAACTACGAAGTCCCCATCATGTTCCTCAGAAGGGTTCCGAGGGTCTACAACTCCTAGGAGCCTGTCGGACTTAGGCCACATCGGATAAAATAGACTCATCCCGACCAAAGGCGGCGAAAGAGCATGGTGACCAGATTCCAGACAGTAGACAGAGCGACTCCGTACATACTCCCCCAGTCCATTGAGGACTGGCTTCCCGAAGACCA